>JAGBYS010000253.1 GCA_017628675.1 Tidjanibacter sp. | reverse complement strand
GGCTAAAAGGGCCAAAAGGGCTAAAAGGGCTAAAAGGGCTAAAAGGGCTAAAAGGCTCCCAACTATTCCCCTCTCTAAGTTAGAGGGGGACTTTAATGAAACCTTTTCACCTCTTGGCACTCAATTTTCAACTTTCAACTTTCAACTTTCAACTTAAATAGTTATTTTTGCGGCAATTATGGAACAAAGAGAGTATAATGTAGTAGTCGTAGGTGGCGGTGCCGCAGGACTAATGGCCGCAGGTACGGCCGCAGTGAATGGCAACAAGGTGTTGTTGCTCGAGAAGATGGAAAAGACAGGTCGCAAGGTGAGAATCACCGGCAAGGGCCGTTGTAACCTTACGAATGTCTGCACCGACGAGGAGTTCCTCGCCAAGGTGCAGAACGGTGCGGGCTTCTTCACCTATGCCTACACCCAGTTCAACAACCGCAACCTCATACGCTTTATGGAGCGCAAGGGCGTCAAACTCGAGACCGAGCGCGGAGGGCGTGTATTCCCCTCCAGCGGCAAGGCGTGGGACATCGCCCAGGCGCTGGTGGATTGGTGTCGCGAGGAGGGTGTGATGATTGAGTGCAACGCCAAGGTGGAGAGTGTGAATGTGATTGCCGGCAAGGTGCGCAGTGTCACCTACCGCAACGGCCGAGGCTTCCAGCGCAAGGTCGAGACCCCCACCGTCATTCTCGCCACGGGTGGTGCCTCCTACCCCGCCACGGGCTCCACGGGCGACGGCTACCGCATAGCCCACAATGTGGGTCACGAGATTACCCCCATACGCCCCTCACTCGTACCCCTGGAGACCTCCTATGAGGAGGCCAAGTTTATGGCAGGACTGCTGCTCAAGAACATCCACGCCGACCTTCTGGTCGAGGGCGAGGTGGTGCAGAGCGAGTTTGGCGAGATGTTATTCTCCAAGCGAGGCGTGGAGGGTGCCATCATCCTTCGTATGAGCCGCAAGGCCGTTGATGCACTCATCGACGAGAAGAGAGTGGAGGTGGCCGTGGACCTCAAGCCCGCAATGGACCGCGACGAGCTCAGGGAGAGAATCCTCCGCGAGATTGGCGAGCAGCCCGCTACGCTCACCGTGGGCGAACTGTTGCGCAAGATTATGCCCCGAGAGTTGGTGGTGCCTATGGCCAAGGCCTGTGGTGCCCACGCCAAGCACTCGATGGGCGAGCTGAAGGACGAGAAGATTGAGCGACTGGTGGAGGCACTCAAGCACTTTGTGCTCCCCATCTCGGACTACCGCCCCTTCGAGGAGGCTATCGTCACCGCAGGTGGTGTGGAGCTGGGCGAGATTGACCCCCACACTATGCAGTCACGCAAGGTCGAGGGCCTCTATTTTGCGGGTGAGCTGATGGACATCGACGCCAACACGGGTGGCTACAACCTCCAGATTGCCTTCTCTACGGGTCGTCTGGCGGGTCAGTTGCGCAAGAGCAAAGATGTGATGTTGTAGTCACAAAGGAAAGAATAGGCTATGTGGCTCGAAAAGCACCTTCGTCACCGCTCGGGCTTTGGGGTGCACTCCCCGATGCTCTACCGTGTGGTGCGTGGGGCGATGATGCCACGACGCATCCAAGGGGCAGACCGTGGGCTTTACGAAGAACTCAGAGCTCGAGGAGTCAGAAGGCGCACGGCCGTAAGGCTCCAGAACCTCTACACTCTGGAGGGTTATGGCGCCTGGCGAATAGACTCCCCCGCCGCCGAGGGCGAACTTGCCATTGCAACCCATCGCGCCACCGACCAAGAGGTCGTGGCTATGGCCAGGGCGTGTGCCAAGGCGGAGGGCTCAACACTCGCCATACTCCACCCCATCGGGGGCTCCAAAGTGCGGCGCACTCTTTGCAGAAGGCTCATCGGAGAGCACCCCTCAATGAGCGCCTCCAAACTATCATTGACGCTCCTCTTCAAGAGGGCAGACTTACACAAGCAACACATCGTAATATAATAATAGACAGCGTTATGGCACGAATCTACACACGCAGTGGCGACAAGGGAACAACCGCTCTCATCGGAGGTGAGCGCGTGGCCAAGAACGACCCCCGAGTGGAGGCCTATGGCACCGTGGACGAACTCGGAGCCCACATTGCACTCCTCACGGACTGGGCAGCCGAGGCCGACCTTGGCGAGATGGTCACCCTGCTGGAGAGGGTTGCCGTGGAGCTTATGACCGTGGAGGCCGAGTTGGCACTCTCGGACAAGTTCACGGGCGAGATTGCAAGGGTGAGGCCCGAGATGGTCACAGCCCTCGAGGGTGACATCGACCACCTCTCGGAGGAGTTACCCCCCTTCGGTGGCTTCACAATCCCCGGGGGCAACAAAATCATCTCGCAGTGCCACATCTGCCGCACGGTATGCCGCAGGGCCGAACGACGCATCCTTTCGGCCGCAGAGCAAACCGCTGTTAGTGAGCACCTTGTGGGCTACATCAACCGCCTCTCGGACCTGCTCTACACCCTCTCGCGCTGGAGCACCCTGAGGCTGGGAGTGGAAGAAAAAGTGTGGAGAAAGTAGCGAGCCTATTGCAGTTCAATGTTTTTTTTATACTTTTGCACACCGCAACAACATAAAAATTAACATAACAACCTAATAATCAAAGTCTTACTATGTATTGGACACTTGAATTGGCATCGAAACTTGAGGACGCACCCTGGCCCGCAACCAAAGAGGAACTCATCGACTACGCTGTGCGTACGGGTCTTCCCCTGGAGGTAATCGAGAACCTCGAGGAGATTGAGGACGAGGGCGATGTTTACGAGAGCATCGAGGATGTGTGGCCCGACTACCCCAGCAAGGAGGATTTTCTCTTTAACGAGGAGGAGTACTAATCTGCCGTAGGGTCTACCCAGGAGCGCAGAAGGCTCACATATAGCAGTCCCCACTCTTGGGGGACTGCTTTTTTTTGTGTTGTCATTTTCCAAAAAAAAAGTGAGATAGAGGCGCACATCGCCGCAGGGAGCGGCTACCTAAAAGACTCGCCTATTGGAGCGGTTACCTGAAAGACTCGCCCACAAAGACCACCCTTTCGGCCTCCTCCACAAAGCGGTCGGCTATGCGCAGGCCGTAGCGTGAGGCTATCGACGAGCAGTCGTCACGGCCATTGTCAATAGCCAGGTTGGAGGTCATAATCGTCAGTCGCCCAGCATTGTAGCGTGCCTCGATAATCTCCTCGAAGGGCGCGCGGAGCGACCCATAGACCCTCACATCCACAGGCTCGGTGCCCACATCGTCGATGACCAGCGCAGCGTGACCGACCAACTTCTCGAACTCATCCGCAGAGCCCGAGGCCACAATCCTCGCGAGCTCTTTGGCGCTCACGATATAGGGGCTGGGGATGCTGTCGAGGATGTTGCGTTCGTGCATAATTTTGCGCTTATAGGCACCCCTTTCGGGCTCCTCGAAGGGCATTCTCCAGGCCGCATCGTCAATCTCTCGCTTGCGCATAGCGGCAAACAGGCCCACACACTCCACAATAGCACGAGCCATTGTGCTCTTGCCACACCCGATGCGCCCATACAGATAGAGCCAGCGGTGGTCGGTGTTGCCCGTGAGCCAGCGAGCCACATCGTGTATTCTCACACGAGTTTGGCCATCCAACTGCTGGGGTGTGCGACGCCCCAGACGCTCACTCATAACACGCCAATAGGCCTCCGTGAGGAGTCTTTCGGCCACCTCGGGGGTGGTGGGCAGGAGATTAACGACGGCGCGGCAGGGCTTCTGCAAGGTAGTCGGCATCGTCGAGGTTGCGGAAGAGTCGTGGAGCACTTGTAGGGTTTGCTGAATGGTTGTGGGGTTCATTGCGTGTCAGTTTTTTAGTTGTTGGGGTTGATTGTTTGTTGTGGGTGTGCCAGCGTCTAAGGGCGGCCTTCCAGTCACACATCCGCTGGCCGCCTATCTTCCAGCCCACAGAGGTGTAGTAGTCCACAAATGAGTGGGGGTCGATGTCGGTATAGCCCTGTTTATGGATATAATTCTTTATATCTTCTATTGTGGGTGGCTCAAAACGCAGTTTTGCACCTCGGGGCGAACTCCCTTCGCCCAGAGCATAGACCTTTACATTCTCTTTCTCCTTTACTTTTTCATCTACATCTACATTTACATTTACATTGCTTTTCCTCTGGTTATCCTCTTGGTTATCCTCTTGGTTATCCTCTTGGTTATCCTCCTTGTTGAGGGTGTGCTGATTGTTGCCTTTGGGGTTATTGACGCTCCCCTTAGGCGCTCCGCCCAGCAGACCATTGGTGTAGCGACGGCGGTCGGTGGTAAGGTTGGGAAGGATTATGGTCCAGAGCATACGGCAGGGCGCCGAGAACTGCCCCTCGTCGGGCTCAATGCCGTCCAGCGCATAACTCATAATCATCTTATACATAGCGAGTTGCTCCTTTTGTGGCAGTAGCGAGAGGGCTTCGTAGTAGGAGCGATAGAAGGTGAAGCCCTTGCGTGATTGGGTGGTGGTCATAATCAGTCGGTTTTAGGGTTGAAGGTTGGGGGTGGGTGGAGAAGGTTTCGTAGTACAAAGATACAACCGAATTGGCAAAAACCGTTTCCGAATTTTTTAGAAAAAATCACAATCCTTTGACCCTTAGCCACTTACAATAACTTGGGCGGGGCTTTTGTTTTGTCAATATTATTCCCTAACTTTGCAGGTAGCCTTGGGGGCTTAACAACCCCCGCCGTGGTGGCGCAAACCTGAAACAAAAACCGACCAAGAGATATGGACTATCAGAAGATTATCGAAGATATATATGAGGCTATCCGACCCTACGAGAAGGAGGGTCAGCAGGCGACCTACATCCCCGAACTCGCCAAGGTCAATCCCGACCAATATGGTATGCACCTGTGCACCACCCGTGGCGATTCGGCCTCGCTCGGGGCGGCCGACACACGCTTTTCCATCCAGAGTATCTCGAAGGTGCTGAGCCTTGCTATGTGTCTGGCAATCAAGGGCGACGACCTGTGGAAGAAGATTGGCAAGGAGCCCTCAGGCACGGCCTTTAACTCGCTGGTGCAACTCGAGCACGAGCAGGGCATACCCCGCAACCCCTTCATCAATGCGGGAGCCATCGTGATGGCCGACATCCTGCTCACCCACCTCGACAATCCCGAGCAGGATTTTCTGCGGTTTGTGCGAGCCGTGGCGGGCAACGACACCATCGACTACAACCGCGAGGTGGCGGCCTCGGAGCGCGAGACGGGCTATCTGAATGCGGCCATTGCCAACCTGCTGAAGTACCACCAGACCATCGAGAACGACATCGAGAGCGTTCTGCACCTCTACTTCCTGATGTGCTCCATCGAGATGAGTTGCCGCGAACTGGCGCTCGCCTTTATGGCCTTTGCCGACCACCGACGCGAGTTCAACTACGACGGCATCGCCCTCACCTCCTCGCAGGTGAAGCGCATCAACGCCATTATGCAGACTTGCGGTTTCTACGACGAGGCGGGCGAGTTTGCCTACCTTGTGGGGCTGCCCGGCAAGAGTGGCGTGGGCGGTGGCATCGTGGCCATCTACCCCCAGCAGTACTCGGTGGCGGTGTGGAGCCCCCGCCTGAACTCCAAGGGCAACTCGGTGATGGGCCTCAAGGCTCTGGAACTCCTCACCTCCGAGACCAAAGAGTCCATCTTCTAACTCCCCCTGGCACACCACCACCACCACCACAAATAAAAGGTCGGACTTCCCACTGCGGGAAGTCCGACCTTTCTAATTGAGCTCCTTTGTGTGTTTGACACAAGAGCCACCCCTACCCCACGGGGGCGTTTTGTTGCACGGGGCGGAGGAGGGAAAAAAACATCAATTATTTTGCACGGCTGGCCCTAAGGTCCATCTCCGAGGTGGTGACGATGACCGCAAGGCCCACGCTGAGGTAGCCCTGCAGAGCCTTGTAGTCCTCCTGGCGGAGCACTATCCTGCCGTCGGTTGTGCGGCCGCCCTTCTCCTCAAAGATATCCTTCTTGTCGCCATAGCAGATGCCGAAGTCCTCGTACTTCTTGGTCGCCAACCTTGCCCAACCGCCCTCGAGGCTCTCGATGCGGAAGAAGCCCTCGGGGGTCTTGCGCCCCATCTTGCCACCACGCTCGGCGTTGCCGTAGAAGGTGCCACAAGCGATGGGGAACTGCACGATGGGCTCGCCCTTGTAGTTGCACACGCTGAGGGTCATCGACGCCTTGGAAACAAGCAGATAGAGGGGCTTATCGGCCGCCATACCTGCCGCAATGTTCACCTGCATATCCTCATCGGAGGAGGTTATGACGACGGGCAATCCCTTCTTGATTTGGGGTTTGAGTTTGGCCACATTCTCGTTCTGCAGACGCATACAGCCCTCCGTTGCACGGGTGCCGATGGACTCGGGAGCGTGGGTGCCGTGGATGCCGATGCCGCTATGACCAGGCGTAAGCAGACGGATGAACCAGGGGCCGTAGGCGTTTTTGATGACGCCCTTGCCGTCGTTGAAGTCGTGGGTCCAGGTCGAGGCGTCCTGAATTTGTTGCACCTCAAACACACCCTCGGGGGTCTTCATATCGCCCACCATCTGTTTGTTGCCCACATTCTTGCCACACGCCATCGGATACTCGGCGATGTGGCCGCCGAGCGAGTCACACAGGTAGAGCATCATATCCTGCTTGGAGATGTGGATATAGGCGGGCTTAGTGGTGACCGTTGCAGCCTCTTGTGCGCCCACCGAGGGGCTCACAAGAAGCGCAGCAAGGCTCAATATTGTCGTATAAAATATTTTCATTCCCATATGGGCTGACTGTTATTTGAAGTTATCGTCAAACTGATTGAAGTTCACTACGACAGGACGGGCACCCTCAATGCCATAGCGATAGATCCACTCGTAGTCCCACTCGTCGTTGCTGATCACCTTCACAGAGGTGAGCCTCAGAGGGGTATAGTTGCTACCGTCGCCAAAGTACTTCACCCAGTTGGTGTTGTAGGTGTCGGCGTGGGTGCCAATCATACCGTTGCGCTTGAGGTACTTAATGAGTACGATGCGGTCCCTCGACTGGGTCATCTGCTTGAGGAGTGCGGGGGTCACGGCCGACTGGAAACGGAGGTAGTCCTTCTCGGGCACAACATAGTCGGTCATCACGAAGCCAACCCTACCCGAGGAGAGGTTCCTCACCTGCATCCAACCATTCTGGTCGGCATCGCTGAGCACCTGCAGGCAGTCGCCATAGACAATCGACTCCAGAACGGGCTCCTTCGAGAGGTCCACACTATTGTCGTAGGAGCGCTGACGCATATTGAGTTTGTTGGCCATACAGTAGGCGTAGTTCTCCGACATATACATCAGAGGCTCGGGCATATTCTGGTAGTTGAACTTGTAGCGCTCATTCTCGGACATATCCCTGGTGCAGAATTGCTTGGTGGTTGCACCTTTTTGGTGGGTATAGATTAGATAGTTGCTCTTCACATCGCTGTAGACAGCCTTGGTCACACCGCCCTCATAGAGGATGAAATACTCCTTGTTGTCGGGCGTAGCCTCATACTTCACAAGGCGGTTCTCGCCATCGAAGTAGAATGTTTCGGTAACCTCACCCTTGTAGCCACGGTCCGAGTAGACATCCTTGTGGCGGTCGTAGGTATAGACACGCAACTTGGAGTTCTTCTTGAAGGCCACGAGTTGCTCCAGGGGTGCCACCAGATTGCCCTCGCCATCGAACTCAAAGACCACCACACGGGGAGCGGTGCCATCCACGGGAGAGGAGAGTTGCACACTCACACTCTTGTTTCCGCCACACGAGCAGAGCGCCATCACGACTGCACACAACATCAGAATCTTTTTCATAACATAGATGATTTTAAGTTAATATTTGATTGTTTAGTAGTTTCCGACCTCACAAATATACAAAATATAATTGAGAGTTGTGTGCTGGCAGAGTGGCTTTTGGCACAAAAAAAAGCGAGCGGGCAACTAAACCCGCTCGCCGTGTGTTGAGCCACCGAGACTCGAACTCAGAATGACAGAACCAAAATCTGCAGTGTTACCATTACACCATGGCTCAATCCTCGCTTACATTACCGTAAGCGGTTGCAAAGATACACATTAAATGTGAAAATCAAAATATACCCGCTAATTTTCGCTCCCGAGATAAAGGTGCGAATATGTTTCGACGCCCATAAATCTCTGCCACACAATCCACCCTTGATAGATGGTATCGGGCGAGGCCACCTCTGCCCCACTCCACACCGCCTGGCGCTTCTCGTTTAGAGCCGACCTCATACGGCGAAAGTCACGATGGGCGTGGCGCACACTACGGGCGTAAGACCACCTGCCACTAAGCACATATACCCCCCACGAGAGCAGATCCATCCACCTGCGCACGCTGAGTCGTGACATCTCCCCCTCGGGCAGACACTTATACATCATCAGTAGCGAGTTGCGGAAATTGAGGTAGATTTTCCTCGGCGAGTTGTTGGGGAGTGTGCCACCTCCAATGTGCAGCACCTCGCTGCGGGGCTCGGCCCACACCTCAAGGCCCATAATCTGCAACCTCCAGCAGAGGTCAATCTCCTCCATATGGGCAAAGAAAGAGCCATCCAGCCCCCCTGCCCTGCGCCACGCCTCGGCCTTGATGGCCAAGCACGCACCACTCGCCCAGAACACCGGCTTGGCCTTATCGTACTGCCCCTTGTCACTCTCCACCGAGTCCATAATCCTACCCCTGCAGAAGGGGTAGCCATAGCGGTCGATGTAGCCACCTGCAGCACCCGCATACTCAAACTTCGTGGGGTCGGCATAGGAGAGAATCTTGGGCTGCACGGCGGCAATCCTCTCGTCACTCTCGAGCCTCTCCACAAGCGGCTCGAGCCACCCCTTGCGGGGCTCCACATCGCTATTCAGGAGCACAAACACCTCGCCCTCCATACCCTCGAGCGCACGGTTGTAGCCCTCGGCAAAGCCATAATTCTGGCCAAGCGACAGCCACTCAACATCGCCAACGGTGCGCACCACCTCCTCCGAGTGGTCTGTTGAGCCATTGTCGGCCACGACCACCTCGGCCCACTCGGGCAGAGTGGCCTTCACCTTCGGGAGGAATCGCTCCAGAAGGTCCGCACCATTCCAGTTGAGTATGACGACTTTGGTACTAAGCATTCTTCTCGGGGGTTTTGCTCTCCTTCTGCCCCACGGCACCCGCAATGGCGGCGTAGGCCTCGGGCTTGTGTTTCCAGCGGCGATGCGACCAGAGCCACAACTCGGGTCGGCGGCGTATCATCTGCTCCACCGCAGCCACATAGCGGTCCATAATCTCCTGCTCCGAGATATCCTCTCGGCCGTCGTAGAGCTGTATGAAGTTGCACCTGAAGTGCGAGGGTTTTATCTTCTCAATGTCAAGCGTATAGACCATCATCCCGAACTTCTTGGCGTAACTACCAATGCCACCAAAGAAGAGTGTGGGCTGACCGAGGAAGGTGCGCCAGATGCGGTCGCTCTCCACCCAGCGGGGACGCTGATCGGCGATGAGTCCGAGGGCCATCTGCTGACGGCTTTTGAGGTTCTTCATCACGGGGCGAGCAAGGGAGTTCATCGCTGCCACCTCCATACCGAAGCGACGACGGATGTAGAGCATAAAGCGATTCATAACTTTGCTGCTGAGGGGGTGATAGACACCGATGTTGGGATAGTGGTGGTCGATGGAATAGACCGAGAAGTACTCCCACTCGCCTATGTGGGCAAGAGCCGCAATCCAATTACTTGAGCCAATCTCACTATCGGTCTGCTCCATATTCTCCACCCTCATACGCCTCTTGAGTTCTCTTGGCGACATACTTGTCATATCCACAACATC
>JAGBYS010000252.1 GCA_017628675.1 Tidjanibacter sp. | reverse complement strand
GGCTTCGACACCTGCCTGAGCGACTTCGGACAGCTCAGCGACAACTACCGCCAGCTGCGCGTGGCAGAGGGCATCGAGTTTGAGGAGGGTGGTCACACCACCGAGCGCATCCTCGAGGCCGACCTTGTCATCAAGAGCCCCGGCATCCCCGAGAAGGCCCCCATCGTAAAGGCTCTCAGGGAGAAGGGTGTCGAAATTGTGAGCGAGATTGAGTTTGCCTACCCCTTCAGTAAGGGTAAGACCATCTGCATCACCGGCTCCAATGGCAAGACTACCACCACTACCCTCACCCACCGCATCCTCGCCGATGCGGGAATGGATGTGGCCGTGGGTGGCAACATCGGAGAGAGCTACGCACTGACGGTGGCCAAGAACGACAGGGAGTGGTATGTGCTGGAGCTGAGCAGCTTCCAGCTAGACGGCTGCTACGACTTCAGGGCCGATGTGGGTGTGCTTATGAATATCACCCCCGACCACCTGGACCGCTACGGCTACAACTTCCAGAATTATGTGGACAGCAAGATGCGCATCACTCAGGGTCAGCGCCCCGAGGACCACTTCATCTACTCGGGCGACGACAAGGTGATACTCGCCGAGGTGGCAAAACTCTGCCCCGCAGCCACACAACTCCCCTTCTCGAAGGCTAACATCTCGGGCAATATGGCCCGCATCACCTTCGAGGGACGCGAGGTGGCAATCAACCTCGACAGGCTCCAAATCAAGGGCCTCCACAACGCCTACAACGCAATGGCTGCCACCTATGCGGCTCTGGCTGCAGGTGTGGCCGAGGAGGATATCCTCCGCACCCTCTACTCCTTTGAGGGTGTCGAGCACCGCCTCGAGAGGATCTGCGAGATTGATGGCGTGGAGTGGATAAACGACTCGAAGGCCACTAATGTGGATTCGGTGTGGTACGCTCTGGAAAGTATGCAGAGGCCCACGGTGTGGATTGCCGGCGGCACAGACAAGGGCAACGACTATGAGCCCCTGATGGAGTTCGTGGGCAAGAAGGTCAAGGCACTTGTGTGTATGGGCCTCAATAACACCAAGCTCATCGACAACTTCAGCGGCGTGGTGCCCGTCTACAACACCTCCTCTCTGGAGGAGGCTGTGGAGGTATGCCGCCAGGTGGCCCAGAGTGGCGACACGGTGCTGCTCTCGCCTGCGTGTGCGAGCTTCGACCTGTTCCGCAACTACGAGGAGCGCGGTCGCCTCTTTAAGGCACGAGTGCTGAAACTCAAAAACAGATAAAAAGATAGAAAAACAACATCTCTAAGAACGATGTCTAAACGAGCAGACTATATGCCCAAAGATGGGGCTGCAAGCCGCATATTCGCCGGCGACAAGATTATGTGGGTGGTGATAATCACCCTCCTGGTCTACTCCATCTTTGTGGTCTACTCCAATATGGCCTACGAGGCTGCCAGCAAGGCCAACCAGAAGCTCATTATGCACCTGCTGTTCATCTGCTTGGGTATGACGGGCTTCTTTGCGGCACGCCTATTCAGCGTGAACACATACAAGAAGTGGGCCTTCGCCTTCTACATCTTCTCGATGGGTGCGACACTGCTGATGGTTGTGCTCAACAAGGGTAACGGTGCGGCCCGAGGTCTGGACCTGAAGATCTTCACATTCCAGCCCTTCGAGCTGCTGAAGTTCGCCACCGTCATACTGCTGGCACGCCAACTATCGACCCGACAGAAGAGGATGGACCGTCTGCGCATAATGCCGAGTTTCTCGCCCAAAGAGTGGAAGAAAAATCGCCAGAAGCAGGTGGACATCATTATGGACCACTCGCTGCCCATCCTGACACCCATTGCCATTTGCTGCGCCATAACCATCATCTTCAGCAACTCCACAACGCTCATCATCGCCCTCTCGTGCCTGGCAATGATGTTCCTCAGCAGGGTGCACATAAGCGATCTGGTGAAGATTTGCGTGACGGGTGCCACACTGGGACTGCTGGCCATCAGCGTCTATAAGGCCGTAGATATGGGCCACCGTGGCGACACGGCCGTGAGCCGACTGGAGAACTGGACCCCCGATGTGATTACCAAGTCGGTGCTGGTGGGTGAGAAGGATACGCTCGAGTACTACAAACGCCACACAACCTACGCCAAGGATGGAAAGACAATTATAAGTCAGGAACACGACCAGACCCTCTACTCGAAGCTCTCGATTGCCTCGGGTGGTCTGATTGGCAAGGGCCCCGGACAGAGCGCCAACCGAAGCCTCTCGGAGTCGGACACGGATATGGTCTTCGCCTTCATCATTGAGGAGTACGGTCTGATATTTGGCGGCCTGGTGATAATCTTCGCCTTCCTGCTGATCTTCTACCGCTCGATGGAGATATTCCTCAAGTGCGGTACGGCCTTCCCGGGCCTTATGGTGCTCGGCATAGGCACAACCATCGTTCTGCAGGCCTTCCTGCATATGCTCGTCTCCGTGTCGCTCTTCCCGCTGACGGGTCAGCAGCTGCCCATCATCAGTAATGGTGGCTCGTCGCTGCTTGTCACCCTCACGATGCTCGGTGTGCTGATGAGCGTGAGCGCCAAGGCCGAGCAGGAGGAGATGGAGAAACAGCTCAAGGAGCAATCACAAATTCAGAAAAGGGAGAGATAGAAACAATCAAACAAGAGAAAACAGAGAGATATATATAACTATGGCAAAGAGAGTAAAAATAGTTCTTAGCGGCGGTGGCACAGGTGGCCACATCTACCCCGCAGTAGCCACAGCCGAGGCCCTCAAGAGGGCTCTGGGCGAGGATGTGGAGATTCTTTTCGTGGGAGCCGAAGGCAAGATGGAGATGGAGAAGGTGCCCGCTCTGGGCTATAAGATTGTGGGACTGCCTGTGGTGGGCCTCAAACGCAGCCTCTCACTCTCCAACCTGGCACTCCCCTTCAAGGTGCTGCGCAGTATGAGGCTTGCAGGGCGCACCCTCAGGGAGTTTGGAGCCGATGTGGCCGTGGGCTTTGGCGGCTATGCGAGTGGCCCCATACTGAAGGCCGCACAGCGTATGGGCATCCCCACCATTCTGCAGGAGCAGAACTCCTTTGCCGGCGTTACCAACAAACTCCTGGCCAAGAAGGCTCGCAAGATATGTGTGGCATACGACAATATGGAACGTTTCTTCCCCGCCGAGAAGATTATCCACACGGGTAACCCCCTGAGGGGTAGTTTCGGTGGCGAGGTGGACCGCTCGGCAGCCCTTGCACACTTCGGACTCTCGGGCACAAAGCCTGTGGTGCTGGTTGTGGGTGGCTCGCTCGGCTCACGCACAATGAACGAAGTTATGAAGGCCCACCTGGACCGCATCGTGGCCGAGGGCAAGATTGAGGTCATCTGGCAGAACGGCAAGTACTACGACAAGGAGATGGAGGAGTTCTGCCGCCAGAGGAATATGACGGGTGTCTGGAGGGGCGCATTTATCGACCGTATGGACTACGCCTACGAGGCCGCCACGGTGGTCATCTCTCGTAGTGGCGCCTGCTCGGTGAGCGAGTTGTGCCTTGTGGGTAAGCCCACCCTCTTCATCCCATCGCCCAATGTGGCAGAGGACCATCAGACCCACAACGCAATGGCTCTGGTGAATAAGGGCGCAGCCAGAATCGTAAAGGACACCGAGGCCATAGCAAAAACCTTCGAGGTCGTAGACCAGATGATATCAGACACCGAGGGCCTTGGCTCGCTGAGGGAGAACATCCTCGCGCTGGCCATCGACGACTCGGCCGACCGAGTTGCCAAAATAATACTCGAGGAGTTGAAAATTGACCGTAGACACTAAAAGGCTAAAGGCTTAAAGATAGAAAAATAGATGAAGAATGTATATTTTGTAGGTATCGGTGGCATTGGTATGAGTGCCATTGCCCGCTACTTTCTGCACGAGGGCGCCAAGGTTGCAGGCTACGACCGCACACCCTCACCCCTAACCGCACAACTCGAGGCCGAGGGTGCCGAGATCCACTATGAGGATAGCGTGGCCCTGATTGGTCAGGCGTGGCGCGACAAGGATAATACATTAGTTATATATACGCCCGCGATACCCTCCGACCACTCGGAGCTCTGCTACTTCTTCGAGGAGGGCTTCGAGGTTGTCAAGCGTTCCGAGGCACTCGGGCACCTGACGGCCGGCAAGCGTACTACCGCCATTGCGGGTACCCACGGCAAAACCACAACCACCACCCTCACTTCGTGGATAACACTCCGCTCGACGGGGGCCGGCAACGCCTTCCTGGGAGGTATCTCCAAGAATTTCGGCAGCAACCTGCTGCTTGGCGGTGGCGACAGGATGACGGTGGAGGCCGACGAGTTCGACCGCTCGTTCCTGCGCCTAAGGCCCACCATCGCTGTGGTGACCAGCACCGACGCCGACCACCTGGACATCTACGGCACCCACGAGCAGATGCGCCGAGCCTTTGGCGAGTTTGTGGAGCGCATCGTGGAGGGAGGCGTTCTGATTGAGCACCTGGGACTTAACATCGAACATAACAATAAACACATCACCACCTACACCTACGACCTCACCGCCCCCGAGGCCGACTTCCACACCCTCGGTCTGAGGCCCGTGGGCGACGGCACATTCCGCTTCGATGTAGTATGCCCCGATCGCACCATCAGCGACTGCCGACTCGGCGTGGGTGGCGAGATCAATGTAGAGAATGCTGTGGCAGCCATTGCGGCCCTCTGGGCAGCAGGCGACTTCGACGAGCAGGGACTCAAGAGCGCTCTGGAGGAGTTCAGCGGCATCAAACGCCGCTTCGAGTGCTACATCAACACCCCCGAGGTGGTCTACATCGACGACTATGCCCACCACCCCAGGGAGTTGGAGGCGGCCATACGCTCCATCAGAGGTATGTTCCCCGCTCGCAAACTCACCGTGGCGTTCCAGCCCCACCTCTACACCCGCACACGCGACTTCGCACCCGAATTCAGTAGGGCTTTGTCGCTGGCCGACAAGGTGTTGCTACTGCCCATCTATCCCGCCAGGGAGCTCCCCATTGAGGGTGTGACAAGCCAGATGCTGATGGCCAGCATCACCGCCCCCTGCGAGATTGTTCCCAAGGCGGAACTTGCCGAGAGAATCGCCCAGATGGATACGGATGTTGTTGTGACCTTTGGTGCAGGCGACATCGACCGCGAGTGCGACAAGGTAGCCGAGGTGTTGAGGAACAAATACTTAGCATAGGCAGTAGGCTAACAAGAGAAAACAGACGGAAAGCAGAGAGATAGAGTGAGCAAGATGAGTTGGAAGAGATTTTGGCATATAAGCGGCGAGGTGCTATTCTGGTGCCTTGTGGTGGCCTTTTTTGTGTGGGTCGCCCTCCTGCGCCAAGAGCGTGAGAGTGAGCGCACAGCCAACAACCTGAAGGTTGTGGTTCGCGACCTGCAGGAGCGCAACTTCGTAAGCCCCGAGGATATCCACCGCCTCATCCAGGAGGAGTTGGGAGAGATCGAGGGCCGCAGCGTTGGGGAGCTTAATATGCAAGAGATAAACGAGATAGTGGAGAGCCACAACTTCGTAAGTAGGGCGATGACCTTCGTCGACTACGACAATGTGGTGAGCGTTGAGCTCTACCAGCGTCGCCCCGTCGTGAGGGTGAAAGATGACAACGGCTCGGACTACTACCTCTCCGAGGATCTCCACATCCTGCCCATCCACTCCTCCACCCACATAAATCTCCCCATCATCACGGGCTCCCTCCCGCTGCCCGTCGACAAGGAGTTCAGGGGCGACCTCGCAGCACCCCTCAGGCAACTCGAGGAGGAGATTGCAAAGGCCGAGGCGGAGGACAAAGCACGCATCGAGGCCCGCAATCGCAAGCAGGAGCAGCTGCGCGAGGTGCGCCGCAAGGAACTCAAGCGCAACTGCAAGGGTGCAAGCCCCGAAACCCAGAAGCAACTCCGAGCAGAGAATCGCCAGATAAACCAACTTGAGAAGGAGAACAACCTGCTGGAGGATGCTCGCCACAGGGAGCCGATAGACCAGATGATATTGGCGAAAAAAAAGTATGAAGAAAATTATAATTTTCTTCTCAAACTCATTAATTTTGTGGGATTAACCGAGAGGTCGCCACAGTGGAGTGGCGAATTTGTGCAGTTTGTGGCCCACAAAAGCACACAACGAGTTGACAGACACATCTTTACGGAGCCATACTTCGACCTCATTCCTCGCCGAGGAGAGTACACCATCGAGTTCGGCAAGATAGATGACGCGGAGCAAAAGCTCCAGAAGTTGGCAACCTTCCTCTCGGCTGGCGTGGTCAACACCAAGGGTGGCACCCTGAGTGTCGAGTTTGAGGGCCAGGTGGTGTGGAAAGCCCCCAAGAGCCAGGGCAAAAACAAGAAATAGACGAAAACGAAAAAATAGATAAAAAAAACATAAGAACAACAAAACAGCGTTTTGAAGGATATGGAGCAGCACTTGATTTCAGTAGATCTGGGCGGCAGCAAGGTGGTTGCTGCGCTCGGTAAGCGTTCGCTCCACAACGAGATTGTCGTTGTGGACATTGTGGAGGTGGCTATGGACGGCTACACCGCAGGAGAGATCACCAACATCAAGAATGTGACAACGGCCATCCAGAGTGCCGTGACCACACTCGAGAGGCAGAATGGCATAAAGGCGTCGGAGGTATGGGTAGGCACCTCGGGCAAACACATCGTCTGCACCGACCAGTCGGGCTCCGTCTTTGTGGGCGGCGCAGGTGGCGAGATCACAGAGCAGGTGGTCGAGAGGCTTGTGGAGAATATGAACAATGTGCAGGCCCCCGACGGTAAGGTTATCCTCTCGCGCATCCCCCAGAACTACAAGGTCGACGCAAGCGAGACCATCGGTAGCCCCGTGGGTCACTTCGGCAACAAACTGAGCACCACCTTCAGCTTCATCCTTGGCGGCAAGGGAGTCCTTGACCGCATTGAGGATGCATTCTCGCGCACCGGCATCTCCACCACCCACTTTGTGTGTGGCGCAATGGCTACCGCCTCGGTAGTGGCCAGCGAGGAGGAGAAGGAGGCAGGTGTGGCAGTCATCGACCTGGGCGCAGGCACCACTGACCTGTGCATCATCCAGAACGGCATCGTTCGCTACGCTGCATCCATCCCTATCGGTTCGGCCACCATCAACAAAGATATCCAGAGCATCGGTGTGCCCAGCGGCACCATCGAGCGCCTGAAGGTGAACTATGGTCACGCTACAACAAGTTCCATCCCTGCCGATAAACTCAACAACAAAATCTCCATCAATTCACACTCGCAGTACCAGAAGAGCAAAGTCATATCCTTCCGCGACCTGACCACCATTATTGAGTCGCGTATGCTCGACATCATCGACCTGGTGAACAAGGAGATCAAGGCCTCAGGCTACCACAACCGTCTGCCCAATGGCATCATCCTCACCGGTGGCGGCTCACAGCTCAGAGGTGTGGAGGAGGTCTTCGCAGAGCACACCGGCTACGATGTGCGCCTTGGCGTTGCCGAGTGCAATATCTCGCAGGACTCCACCCAGAGCGCCTTTACACCCGCATTTGCGACGGTCGTAGGCCTGCTCTCGGCAGGTATCGAGGAGAGCATCGCCCCCAACGAACAGGAGGTGGAGCCCACCTATACCCCCGAGCCTGCATACACTCAGACCGCACCCGAGCCTCCCATCCAGGAGCCCGTCAACCCCTACGAAGACGAGGATGATGAGGAGGAGGACACCACCGTGGGCAACGAGGATGACTACTTCGAGGATGAAGACGATAATGGTGGAAACGACAAGCCTAGGGGTCGCAAGGCCGGTCGCAACAGCGAAGGCAAAGATGGTAAGAAAGGTGGAGGCAAGAAGTTTGGCAAGTGGCTCAACGACTTCTTCTTTGGTGGCAACATTATCGACGACGAGATGTAGTCCCCCACTCTCACCAAAAACAGACAACCATAGAAAAGTAGACGACAGATTGAGATTATGAGTAATAGCGATTTTTTGAGTTCCATCGTAGCTCCCCAGCACAGCCACTCCGACATTCTGGTGATGGGTGTTGGTGGTGCGGGCGGCAACGCCGTGGCCCATATGTTCGACTTGGGCATTAAGGGTGTCTCCTACTTGGTGTGCAACACCGACCGCCCCGCTCTCGAGAAGAACATCATTGATAAGAAACTTCTGCTCGGTCCCGGTCACGGTGCAGGCAACAAACCCGAGGTGGCCAGAAGATATGCACTCGAGAGCCTGAACGACATTACCACCGCACTGGAGGAGAGCAAGGCACAGATGATCTTCATCACCGCCGGTATGGGTGGTGGCACCGGCACGGGTGCAGCCCCCATCATTGCCAAGGCTGCCAAGAGCAAGGGTATGCTCACGGTGGGCATCGTAACTATGCCCTTCAAGAATGAGGGCCCCATTAGGGTTGGTCAGGCCGAGAAGGGTCTGGAGGAGATGAAGGCCAACACCGACTCCATTGTGGTCATCCACAACGACAATATCGCCAAGATATATGGCAAGTTGCCCATAACCGAGGCCTTCCGCAAAGGCGACGATGTGCTGGCCAAGGCTGCCAAAGGTATTGCAGAGATGATTACCCGTACGGACTTCATCAATGTCGACCTTGCCGACGCCCGCACCACAATGACCGATAGCGGTATGGCTATTATGGGCTCGTCGCTCCAGAGTGGCGAGGATAAAATCGACAAGGCCGTGGAGGAGGCACTCTCCTCGCCCCTGCTTAACCAGCAGGACATCCGCGGCGCACGCAAGATTCTGGTCAACCTCTCCTACGATGCCGCAAACCCCATAACCTTCGATGAGGCTGTGAGGGTTCCTGAGATCATCCAGCGAAAGGCGAGCCTGAGTGCCGGTGGCAACGAGGCCAACATCATCTGGGGTGCAGGTCCCTCGGATGAGCTGAAGGACGGCGAGGTGGAGCTCACCATTGTGGCCACCTGCTTTGAGGCGGCCGCCATCCAAAAGAGCGACGACGAGAGGGGCACCTCGACCATCGCTGCCGCAGGTGTCGGTGCCAACGAGGAGGAGATTGCCGTGGAGTGGAACATCGTAGACCACTACAGCAACATCGACGACATTATCAAGCAGCCCGCCTACCTGCGTAGGGGTATGCAGCTTATGGGCAGCAGCGCCAAGGGTGCCAAGCGCGATGTTATAGAGGACGAGATCGGCGAGAAGAAGAGAAAAGCCGCTCCCGCCCCCGAGGAAAACACACTCTTTTAGCCCACGATGAGCACACAACTCCTCTCCACAATAGTCACATTCCACGCCTTTGAGTTGGCGTGGGTGTGGAGCATTGTGGTCATCATTCTGCTTCTGCTCTGCTCGGCGCTAGCTTCGGGCTCCGAGACAGCACTCTTTTCGCTCTCGCCCCAACAGCTCGAGAGCATACGCACACGCAAGAGTGGCACCAATAGGGCTATTATGAAGTTGCTCTCGGATCAGGATAGGTTGTTGGCTACGATTCTCATCTTCAACAACCTCATAAACATCCTCGTCATCTCGCTCTGTAGCAACTTTATAGACAAGCTGATGGAGTTCCACAATGGCGGCTGGGAGTTTGCCATCAAGACCATTGCGGTGACCTTCATCCTCTTGCTCTTCGGCGAGATCATCCCGAAGGTCTATGCGAGCTACAACCCTCTGGGTATGTCAAAGATTATCGCTCTCCCTCTGGAGCTGCTCACCAGACTCTTCAGACCCCTCTCGTGGGTACTGGAGAAGTACTCCGATGCAATCCAGAACCGAGGCCTTGTGCAGCACGAGAACATCTCGATGGAGGAGCTGGAGAACGCACTCGAGATTACCGAGAACCCAAGCCAGACGGAGAAAGAGATGCTCAGTGGCATTGTGCAGTTTGCCTCGACCGAGGTGGAGGAGATTATGCACCCGAGGATGGAGATAAGGGCCATCGACCAGGACGAGAAGTTTACGGAGGTGAAGCGCATCATCATTGAGAGTGGATTCTCGCGCATCCCCGTCTACGACGGCAACATAGACCACATTGTCGGTATGCTCTATGTGAAGGATATGTTGCGCCACGTGGGCAAGGGCGACGAGTTTGAGTGGCAGCGCTACCTGCGCCCCGCCTTCTACACCCCCGAGCACAAGAAGATCAACGAGCTTCTGGAGGAGTTCCAGACCCAGAAGGTCCACATCGCCATAGTGGTGGATGAGTATGGCTCTACTCTTGGTCTGGTGTCGCTGGAGGACATCCTGGAGGAGATTGTGGGCGAGATTAGCGACGAAAGCGACGCCCCCGAGGAGGTGCTCTACAAGGAGCTATCCGAGGGTGTCTACCTCTTCGAGAGCAAGGCTACCATCGGCCTGCTGGAGGAGGTCCTGGAACTGAAGGAGGGCACCTTCGACGATGCCAGAGGTGAGGCCGAGACCATTGCGGGCCTTATGCTCGAGAACAAACGCGAGTTCCTCAAGAAGGGGGACAAGATGACCTTGCACTCCATAAGGCTCACCGTCACCAAGGCGAGTGGCCACAAGGTGGAGGAGATAAAGGTCGAAAAGTTACAGTAAAAGCAGAGTAAAAGAGCATTTATGGATATAGATATCAAGAATAATATGGAGGCCACCATCCTCAAGGTGGCAGCAGTAGAGCCCACGGCCGAGGAGTCGGCCCTGCTCACCGAGAGCGACCGCGAACACCTGGCGACCCTCTCGGCCCCTGCACGCAGGGCACAGTGGAGCACCTGCCGCACCATCCTCCGCTCGGAGCTGGGTGAGGGTGCCGAGCTTCGCTACACAGCCTCGGGAGCACTCGTGCTGGCACGCCCCGTGGGTGAGGTGCGCTACATAAGCCTCTCACACACCGAGCAGCTGGTGGCCGTTATGCTCTGCACCAAGCGTTGTGGTGTGGACATCGAGTCCATCGACCGCAACTTCTCACGCGTGGCCTCGCGCTTCATCTCCCACGACGAGCGCGAAAGGCTCGAGAGCAAGGCCGGCCCCCACTTCGAGGCCATTATGTGGAGCGCCAAGGAGGCACTCTATAAGTATGGCAGCAATCCCGGTCTGGACTTCATTCAGGACCTCATCATAACCGACATCGACCCCGATCAACAGTGTGCCTACGCCGAGCTCTATGGCCTTAGCACCCCCGTGGTACGCTATCAGATTGCCGATGGCCACATCTGCTGCTGGGTCTGCGGTTAGGGAGTCACACACACGCACTAAAACCACTAAGGCAATGAAGGTGAGAATCAATAGCGAGTGGCAAGAGCTGCTTGGCGAGGAGTTCGAGAAGCCCTACTTTCAGGAGCTTGTGAACTTCGTGCGCCACGAGTACGCCACCCAGCGTATCTTCCCCGAGGGGAGGAACATTTTTCGTGCGCTGGACCTCTGCCCTCCGAGCAAGGTGAAGGTGGTCATCATCGGTCAGGACCCCTACCACGGTGAGGGTCAAGCCAATGGACTCTGCTTCTCGGTGAATGACGGCATACAGTTTCC
>JAGBYS010000251.1 GCA_017628675.1 Tidjanibacter sp. | reverse complement strand
TACTGCTGTCAAGGCAGCCACATCCGCTATCCACGCAAAGGCTACACTAAAAGTTTTTCGGGCGCCTTTTTACAAAAAGGTGGCAACGGCCACAGCGAGTGCTGGGATTCCGAAGCAGAGCAGTGCATAGAGTTACAACTCTCGGTTACACTAAAAGTTTTTGGTTCCGCTTTTTACAAAAAGCGGAGAACTAATCGATGCTTACGAGCTCATAGGTGCGGCTACCGAGGCCGATTTTCTCGGCGTGCTCGATGATGTGGATGCCGTGGCGCGAGTTGATGCGCTCGATGAGTGCTGTGGCATCATCGCCCTCGCTCGAGGGGTACTCGAAGACCAAATCTACGCAGGCCTGGTCGAGAGCCACGGGGTCGAGCGATGCGAGGATGCCGATGTCGCCCATCTCGGGATCTGCGGGGTGGGCGTTGCAGTCGCAGTCCACCGAGAGGTTGTTCATCACATTGATATAGACCATCTTACCCTCGTAGTAGTCGTGGATGGACTGTGCGGCCGAGGCCATAGCCTCCAGGAAGTGGTCCTGCTCGGTCTTGCCAATGCCGGCCCAGAGTTCCTCCTTGGTCTCAATCTTGCCTGCCGAGTGGATGTAGGCCTTGCCGTTGGCCGAGGCCACGCCTATGGACTGATTCTTGAGCACGCCGCCGAAGCCGCCCATCGTGTGGCCCTTGAAGTGCGCGAGGTTGATCATCCAGTCGTAGCGCGAGATGTGGTCGCCCACGAGGTTGAAATTCAGATGGGTAGTGTCCTTCACGGGAATCTTAATCTCGCCCTCCTCATCCATAATGTCGCAGGGGGCGATGTCGTAGAAGCCGTGGAGCTTGATGGTGTTCCAATGCTCCTCGGTGGAGTAACGAGCACCGGGATAGGCCACATTACACTCAACGATGGTACCCTCCACGCTCTGCACGAGGTCCTTGATGAGGTCGGCCCTCAGGAAGTTGTGGCCACCACGCTCACCGGTCGAGATCTTCACTGCTACCTTGCCCTCAAAGTCCACACCCAGAGCCTCATAGACCTTCACCAGGCCCTCGGGCGAAATGTCGGTGGTCATATAGACCTTGGGGACTGCTGGCTCCTTCTGGCCACAAGCAACAGCCACCACCGAGGCTGCCACAATTACTAAAATTTTTACAAAACTCTTCATCGTTTTATTAAATTAATTAAAAACCTCCGCCATAGGCAGAGGTTTTGTGGGATACTAATGGGCGTGATTGTGACCGCTGTGGCCGTGTGAGTGGTCGTGGCCGCCACAGCAAGCGTCCTGCTTGGTGTGCTCACCAACGCAAGGGCCGGCCTGAGGGTTACACTCTACGATATGCACATCGATCTTCTCGAGCTCGGCTGCGAGCTTCTCCGCATTGGTCTTGCGGGTGTCGAAGGTGATCTCTACGGTCTTGGTGGGGACATCCACAACGCAATCCTTAACGCCCTTCTTGAAGGGAATCACATTGAGAATCTTCTTTGCGCAGTTCTCACAATCCAGATCGGTATGGAACTTCACAACCTCGGTGTTCTTAGCCTTCTTAGGCTGTGCGGTGGCCATACCCGCGCCGAGGGTAAGAGCCAACAAAATAATAAGTAGTTTTTTCATATTCGTTTTGGTGTTTATTGTTTGCTGATTAGTAGAGGTTAAACCTTGCTCCGATGTAGAACTTGCGACCCATCAGAGGACCCCAAACAACCGACGAGTTGAAGTCGGGCGAGAATGGAGTGTCGATGCCGATAATGGGGTTATGCTGCATAAAGTTCAGGATGTTCTCGCAGCCCACATAAATATCCCACTGGCCTACTCGGTGGCTCACCTGACCGTAGAACATCGGGTAGATGGGCGAGTACTCCGCAGCGGCAATGTTGCCATCCAGAGCGGGCAGACGCATAGGGCCGTTGAGCTGAGCCGTGAAGTCGAATACCCAACGGCGGAACTTGGTGGCATACTGTACATTAACAAGGCCCTTGAACTTGCCCACCAGAGGACGGTCCACGAGCATCTTCTCGCCGTCGCGCTCGAGTGTCACACGCGAGTCGGTGTAGCGGAAGGTGGTGAAGATATCGAGGCCCTCGGCGGGGGTCCACTGAACATCGAGCTGATAGTTATTGGCCCACGAGGGAGCATCGGTATTGTAGAGTCGGATGGTGCCATCGGCCCACTCCTGGTCGGCATAGACCGAGTTGCTGAACTGTGTTCGGAAGAAATCGACGCTCACTGTGAGGTCGTTGTAGCCCACAAGGCTTGTGGTGTGGCTCAGGCTACCGCCAAAGGTTGCAGCCTTCTCCAAATCCTTGCCTGCCTCAATCTCGTTAAGAATCTGGCGACCCGTTGCGAGCATCCAGATGTTGTCCGTGAAGGGCATAACCTTCCTCGAGCCCAGACCTGCCGAAGCCCTCAGTACGGTCTGCTCAGTGAAGTTGTAGCGCAGGTGCATACGGGGAGTGAGCAGCAAGTCAACATTCATTGCATTGTCATCAATGGGGAAGCTCACCAGATCGCCCCTCACGCCTGCCACAAGCGAGAATTTATCCTTAATGGCGTAGGTGTACTCGGCAAAGACACCGGGCTCGGCCATCTCGCCACCACCAATAAGATTCTGACCCATCTGCAGAACGCTCTCCTCGATGTTGCGGGCCCAGAAAGAGCCACCTGCCACCATCGACGAGCGACCCGAGAAGTAGTGCTGATAGAAGAAATTGCCCCAGAAGGACTGATCCACACCGTTGTAGGTATTCAGACCAAAGTAACTATCCATCTTGAAGTTATCCACATCCATCACAAAGGCGATGCTGGAGCGTTTCTCCTCCTCGTTCTCCTCGTCCCAAACGGCTGCACCGATGGGCTTACCAACCTTCAGATAGGCATTCAGACCCATATTCTTAATCTCCGAGCCGTAGATCTGCTTCTCGGTGACCATCTGGTCGTAGCGGGCAGGGGTATACTCCATATCGCCACCCACACGATTCTCGTTCACAAACCTCCAACCCCAACGCCATTGGGTGCCGTCGGTGGCCTGATAGAGCCAGCGGTTGGCAACATTAATCTGCTGTGCCATAGGCAGGTCGCGGAAACCGTCGCCATTGTGGTCCATAGGCTGAGTGTCGCCCGAGTAGTGGAGCAACACATTGGTAGTGAGTTTCTTATCCTTATCAAAGGCAAAAGGCATTGCGACATTAACCTCGGGTTTGAGCTCATTGTCGAAGTAGAGGTTCAGGAAGAACTTCTCCTCGTCGGTGGGTTTGCGGTACTCGAGGTTGATCTGGCCCGTCATAGCCTCGTGACCTGCCGTAACAGAGGCAACACCCTTGGACACCTGAATCGAGTTGAGCCACATACCGGGGGTATAGTTAAGACCGTAGGGCGAGCCAATGCCTCGCATAATGGGCCTATTCTCATCGAGAATCTGGGTGTAGGTACCCGCCAAGCCGAGCATCTTGATCTGGCGGCTGCCGCTCACAGCGTCGCTATAGCCCACCGTCACGGCTGCCGAGTTCTCGAAGCTCTCGGCCAGGTTGCAGCAAGCCATCTTACACAGGCCCGCAAAGCTGATATTCTCGCCGACCATCATACTGCTCTGGCGAATCTTGCCCGTAGCGACGCCCTCAACGACCACAGCCTCAATGCCCACGCCGTCCGAGAGGATGAAGTCCACAACCTCCTGGTCGGTGACCTCCACAACGCTATCCACATAGCCCACATAGGCTGCCACCAGCGAATTGTGCCCCTTGACACGGTAGAGCTCATAGCTACCATCCAGACCGGTAGATACGCCCACCATAGTGCCATCCCAATAGACGCTTGCGCCAATCAGGGGCTCACCATTTGCGTCCCTTACAACGCCACGCACATGCTGAGCCGAGGCCACAGCCCCACAG
>JAGBYS010000250.1 GCA_017628675.1 Tidjanibacter sp. | reverse complement strand
CTCTGTGGGGCTCTCCTCGGCCACAAAAGTACCACTTTTTTCACTCTCTTCCTCGCCATTATTCCCCTTTTTTTTGCTCCACAGTTCATTAATGCGGTTGAAACTGCGTTGGAAATAGAGGCCGATACCATTCTCCTGCAGACCCTGGTTCTCGTCGAAACGGTCGATGGTGCGAGAGAAGCCCTTGAGGTAGACCGAGCCCGAGGGGTCCAGACGCACAGTCACAGAACCACCTGCCGAGATCTGATTGTCGTTGCCGATGGTCTGATAGTAGTCGCCCGTATCCAGGTTGGCTTCCAGCTCGAGGGTAAGTCTGTCGTCGATGATTTCTGTCTGGAAATCAACGCTGTAGCTCGACGAGGTGTCGTCGATGGCCTTGTACTTGAGGTTGAGCTTGTAGGTGTCGTTCGACACAAGGCGGCTCACCTGGCTGGCCAGGAAGTCAAGACCGATGGCTGTGCCGGCCGTACCTGCGGTGGTGGTCTGACCCGACGAGGAGTCGGAGTAGAAGTTGCCCAGAGCCAAGAGGTAGACAAACTGCGTAGCCATCATCTCCTGCGAGGAGAAGTAGCTCGAGAGGATTGTCTGGTACTCGGTATTGGCGGTGGGAACATTGATGTCGAAGCTCACATCCACCTTAGCCAGACTGCCCGTCAGTTTCACGATACACTCCACGGGTGTTGAGGCCCTGGAGGCGGTACTCTCGGTGCCAAGTAGGGGCGCAAGCGAGGTCTTGAGCTTGTATGTGGCGGCCACATCGATATTTGCATCCAGCGGGCTGCCGTTCCAACGGATGTAGCTGCCGGGGTTGATATCGAAGGTCTTGGTGATGAGGTTCTGGAAGTTGAAGTTGTAGACTCCCTCCGAGATCTGGTAGTCGCCACGGATTGCAAACTCACTCTTGCGAGCATCGAGTGTGATACCCAGGTTGGCGTTACCTCGTGCCTCGATAATATTGTCGGTCTCGGGGTCGATGATGAGCCTTAGCAGGGTGTTCGTATCGACGCCGAGCATCATATCCACTGCCAGATTGGAGCCGTTGTCGGCGCCGTTCTGCCTCTGCAGCGTTGCGCTGTGGCCGTTTGTTGTTTGGCTCTCGAGGTTGCTATTGTTGCTCACGAATGTGACAAAGTCGGCACCCGCAAAGTCGCTGTTACCCTTCAGAGGGATGCTGAAGACGGAGCCGCTACCGGTGTTTATTGCACCGCTAATGGTTGTCGCACTGCTCTTGCTGGAGAGTTTTATGCCACCGTCGGCCACATAGACCTTGCCGTAGAAGGGGCTCTGGCTATCCTCCGAGAGATCAATGGCCACAAGGTTGTGTGGCTCAACCGAAGCCTCATAGGTTATCTCATTGAGCCTCTCCAGACCGATGGTCGCCTCGGCACTTGCCCATCCTCCCTCCTTGTCCTCAATGCGGATGGGGGAGAGGGTGCCCTTCTTATCCTTGAAGGCGAGCTTAAGCGAGGGGATGGTGTAGTGGGCACCCGTGAAATCGATGGTTGCGCCCAACTCCGAGGCCTTCACCTGACCAACGATGTCGACACCTTCGCTGCCGCTACCCGAGAGCGACAAATCGATGTGTCCGAGGCCGTCAATGTCGTGCGCCACCCCTTTCAGGATGGGCTCCAGAAGTGAGAATTGGAACTCATTGACGGAGAGTTTGGCCTGATAGTCGCCCGTGGAGTAGTTATAGTTGCCTCGTGCGAGGGTGTTTCGGCTGAGTGTGTTGCGGAGCGAAATGGCTGCTGTGGTGCTCTTTCTGGGAATCTCAATGGCCAGAATCATAGGGTCAACCTCCAGGTCGCCCATCCTAAGTGAGGCCACGCGGAGTTCTCCCTGACCATAGGGCTGCTCGAGGGCCGAGTGGAGCTCCACATTGCCGCTCAGGTTGCCACGCACCTCCTTCAAGGGGGTGAACAGAGCCACCCACTCACCGATGGTCACATTCTCCAGAGAGAGCTCCAGGGGGTGCTCCTCCAGCTTGCTGATAGCGCCGCTCAGCGAAATGGAACTTACGCCCGAGTGGGCTGTGAAACTATCGATAGTGACCCCTTCGGGGGTGTAGTCTATGCCGTCCGAGAGGATTGTCCAGCGCTGCTCGGGCGAGATTATGTAGGAGTCGTGGAGCTTGGCCGAAGCGGTCAGGGCTCCTGCGGCATTGTGCGCAAAGGTGGCATAGAAGCCAAGTTGGCCACTCACGGCGGTGTCGGTGTCGCTGAAGTAGATGTTGGCATCCACCTCGTGGTTGTCGTTTGAGGCCACCTGGAGCGAGAGGTCGGGAACAAGGAGCGAGGCGGCCCTGAGTGACGAACTCTCGGCCCTGAGGTTCATACTCTTGCCGTGTCCGCCCACGGTTACATTTACATCCGAGATGGCAACATCCTGTAGCTCAATCATATCGCTGTCAATCTCCATCCAGAACTCTCCCCTCGAGGGTGAGCACTCCAGAACTGCCGAGCTACCCGAAGATATGCTGCCCTCGGGCAGAAGTACCGAAGCCAGATTCTCGCCGTCGAAGATTTTCAGATTGACACTCGTGTAGTCCTCTGCCATATAGAGGCGGTCGGCAAGGGGCTCGGCGGCCTCCCCGGTACTCTCGGTTGTGGGGCGTGCCCAGGGAAGTGAAGCGGGCAGACTCCTTGTGATGTAGTCTATAACCTGGCCGTAGGAGGCGGTACTGCGATACTCCACATCGGCGATGTTGGAGCGCAACGAGAAACTCTTGTCGTGCTCGTCGCCCCTCAGAGCAATGTTCACGAGCTCGGTGGAGAGGGTGTCGGTTGCGGTGGCGTAGGTGAAGTTGTTGATCATTGCCCTACCCACCATATCGTCGAGCGAACGACCCGAGAGGGTAGCCTCCATATTGCAGGTGAGCCACGAACTGTTCTGCTCGTCTATAAGGCCGAGGGCACCGAAGTCGGCCCTCTCGAGCGAGAGTATCACATTATACTCGGGGCGAGCCTTGGCCAGCGAGCCGTCGCCCTCGAGCGAAAATTCAATGTTGGGGTCCGAGGAGGTGGCCACGGTCCTGAAGTCGCCATTCTGGAGCGAGGCCTGAATGTTGAGGTTGTTGTAGTCGTAGCCGCCCCAACCTATGCGCGAGATGATGGCCTTGAGGTCGCCACCGGGGGTGCCGTCCACCAGCTCCGCAGTTCCCTCGAGTGTCAGGTCTGCCTTGCCGAGTTGCTCGTGGCGCAGAATCTTGCCAACCTCGAGTCCGTCGCCCGAGATGGAGCCCTCAAAGCGGGTGTTGGAGTGGCCGTAGCGCAGCGTGCCGTCGACATCCACACTACCGAGGTTTGTTGCCAGCGTTGCGTCGGCCACAATCTGGCCGGGGTGCAACGAGGCGCTGCCTGCCACCTCCAGAGTGGCAAAGCGCGAGAGCCAATCGCTCACCTGGGTGGGCATATCGCCACCCACGATGTGGCCATATATCTCGCTGACCCTCTGGCTGGTAGTGGCAAGGTCAATGGTGGCATCCACCGCCAACTTGTCGAATTTGGTTATGTTCTCAACGCTACCATCCACCACCACATCGGAGTCGTAGAGCGTTGCGGAAATATCTGCCCTGAAGTCGTTTACGGTGCCGTCGAAGGTGCCCACAATCTCCTGGCCTCGGATTGCAATGTCGCCCAGTACGGCTACAAACTTTCCGGCCGACACGGGCTCGAGGGTCGAGCCGGCGGTCTTTAGCGAGAGGGTCACTTTGTCGCAGAATGACTGGTACTCATCCCAGGTGCGGCCCTTGATTATCAGGTAGGGGAGCAGAAGGTGTGTGTCGTTGGTGGTGAAATCGATATCCTTGAAGTCGAGTGTTCCTTCGGAGATCTTCAGCCAGCCAAAAGAGCTATCCTCAAGATGGGCTCCCGACTTATCCACGGCATTGATGTTGCT
Organism: Tidjanibacter sp.; assembly: GCA_017628675.1. Taxonomy (GTDB): domain Bacteria; phylum Bacteroidota; class Bacteroidia; order Bacteroidales; family Rikenellaceae; genus Tidjanibacter. The sequence continues at coordinate 3,644 of JAGBYS010000250.1, read as the reverse complement.
TGCACCGTAGAGGCCCACCACGCCATCCTTAATCTCGATTCGCTCCATATCAGTGGAGCTGACCTTCAGGTCCATATCGGAGTAGTCGATGGAGCCCTCGGGCACTCGGCCGGCAATCTCCTGGTCGTAGAGTCGGAATACAAAATCCCTCACCTTGATACCGCTGAGCGTCAGACTGCCGCTGATCTCCTCCTCACTTGCGGGGAATTTCGAGGCTATCTGGTCAATAAGCTGTGTGAGATTGTCCTTCTCCGATCTGTTGAGGGTTACGAGATTCATAACACCCCTCTCGCCCTCGATGTTGGAGGGAAGGAGTTTGCCCTCCGAAAAGAGCGCACTGCGATCTATGGTGCCACGCACCTTGCTGAAGTAGAGCAGGGTGTCGCCCTGAAGGTCCTCAATGTAGAGTCCCTCGACACAGATTTTCGAGAGATTTTCGATGGATATGGCGTCAATGGCCAGGTGGGTTGAGGTTTTCTCGGAGAGAAAGTCCACCGCTTTGGAGGCCACAAAGCTCTGCACGCGAGGCAGCGAGAGCGCTATGGCAACGCCTAAAATGAGCAAAATAGCCACCAAAACCACACCCGAAAGGGAGTGGAGTAGTATCTTTCCTATTTTTTTTATAACTTTGCTCATTATTAGTGTAATTAACCTACAATTTTACGAAAATAATCATCGAAAAACAAATATGGAAGCAATTATTTTAGGTATTGAGTCTTCGTGCGACGACACCTCTGCAGCTGTGCTGCGTGGTACAACAATGCTCTCCAATGTGATTGCCTCACAGGCGGTACACGTGAAGTATGGTGGCGTCATCCCCGAACTCGCTTCGCGCGCACACCAGCAAAACATTGTGCCTGTGATAGATACGGCACTCAAGGAGGCGGGCATCACGGCCGATCAGTTGGACGCTATTGCTTTCACTCGCGGCCCTGGTTTGCTCGGCTCGCTGCTTGTTGGAGTGTCGTTCACCAAGGGTCTGTCGCTTGCAAAAAATATACCTATGGTGGAGGTTAATCACCTTCAGGGACACATCCTTTCCCACCTTATTGACCTGCCCAATGAGAGCCTTCCTCACCCCAAATTTCCCTTCCTCTGTCTGCTCGTTTCGGGTGGCCACACACAGCTCGTGAAGGTGACCTCACCCCTTGAGTTTGAGATTGTTGGCTCGACCATTGACGATGCTGCGGGAGAGGCTTTCGACAAGTGTGCAAAGGTTATGGGACTCCCTTATCCCGGTGGCCCCGTCATTGATCGCCTGGCCCACGAGGGCGATGCCGAGAAGTTCCGTTTTGCCAAGCCCCAGGTGGATGATTTCGACTATAGTTTCAGCGGCCTAAAGACCTCCTTCCTCTACTTCCTGAGGGATCGTATGGAGGAGAATCCCAACTTCATTGAGGAGAACAAAGCCGACCTGTGCGCCTCGCTCCAGAAGACCATCATCGACATCCTTCTGAAGAAACTTGTTAAGGCTGCTAAGGCTCTAAATATTAACGAGATTGCAATTGCTGGTGGTGTGTCTGCGAACTCAGGCCTTAGGGAGGCTATCGAGGCTGAGGGTCGTCGCCGTCATTGGAACACCTACCTTCCTCCTCTGAAATTCACCACCGACAACGCTGCGATGATTGCCGTTGCGGGCTACTACCACTACCTCAATGGCGAGGAGAGTACTCTGGATGTGGCTCCCGTTGCCCGACTCGAAGAGTTGTTGTAGTAGTTCCAACTACCGCAAAGATAAACGGTCAGCTGTCAATAAAAAAATAGAGGTTTCCAAATCGGAAACCTCTATTTTTTATAACCCTAAAAAGGGATTAGTCGCAAAGCGATACGCGGTAGAAACCGAGGATCTTAGCCTCTGCGTCAGCGGCTTTGAGGACATCCTTAACGGAAGTCTTGCCATCGCCCATCTGGTAAGCCTGCTCCTCAAGGGTCTGCTCCTTGAAGAATTTCTGCAAGCGGCCTTTAGCGATGTTCTCAACCATCTGTGCGGGGAGGTTAGCAGCCTTCTCAGCCGATACGGTCTTGATGATCTCGCGAGCCTGCTCAGCCTGCTCAGCGGTGATCCAACCTTTAGCCTGATTCGACTCGATGTGGTCCTCGCTATCAACGTGTGCGGGGTTGATACCTGCCTTCGAGAGAGCAGCATCAACAGCCTTCTGTACCAACTCGTCTTTGGTCTTCTGAGTAGCGGTCTTGAGCTCCTCGTCAACAACCTCCTGGGGAACCAGGTCAGCCGAGATAGCAACGGGGTTCATCGAAACAACCTGCATAGCGATACCCTTTGCGAGCTGCTCGTCAACCTCTTTGTTGAAACCTACGATAGCACCAAGTTTCTTGTTGAAGTGAACATACTGGGTGCAGAAGGGAGCCTCTACGCGGTTGTAGAAGGGAACCTCCACCTTCTCACCAGTCTGGCCGGTCTTCTCAGTAACCAGGTCAGCTACGGTGCGACCATCTGCGGTAGCGCAAGCGAGCAGAGCCTCGAGGGTGTCTGCGTCGTTGGCAACAGCGATGTCAAGGATGGTCTGAGCGGTAGCACCGAAGGTGTCTACCTGAGCCACGAAGTCGGTCTCGCAAGCGAGGCATACGATGTATGCTTTGCCGTTAGCTGTGGTAGCAACAACCAGACCCTCCGAAGCGGTACGGTCCGAACGCTTTGCAGCTACGAGTTTACCTTTCTCGCGAATGATCTCGATTGCACGCTGCATATCGCCATTGGCCTCCTCAAGCGCTTTTTTGCAATCCATCATACCCGCCTGGGTTTTGTCGCGGAGTTTTTTGATGTCTGTAAGTGTAACAGCCATAGTCTTTTTCTCTATTAAAAGGTTTGACTTTGTGTTCTTTTTGCTTACTCAGCAGCAGCCTCCTCAGCGGGAGCCTCGGTAGCCTCCTCAGCAGCCTCAACCTCAACCTTTACGGTCTTGCGGGCGCGGGTTTTCTTCTCGGCTACAGCCTCTTTAGCTGCCATCTCCTCAGCCTCTTTCTCTTTCTCGATGCGGCGCTCCTCGAGACCCTCGTTGATTGCACCACACATTGCGTCGAGAACGACTGCGATACTCTGTGCGCGGTCGTCGTTTGCAGGAATTACATAGTCGATGTCGGTGGGGTCACAGCAAGTATCAACCATTGCAAAGACGGGGATGTTGAGGCGGCGAGCCTCGCGCACTGCGTTCACCTCTTTCTGCACATCAACAACGAAGAGTGCAGCGGGGAGGCGAGTAAGGTCGGCGATAGAGCCAAGGTTCTTCTCCAGTTTAGCCCTCTGACGGGAGATCTGGAGTTTCTCGCGTTTGGAGAATTTGTCGTAAGTGCCGTCGGCGCTCATCTTGTCGATGGTAGCCATCTTCTTAACGGCCTTGCGTATAGTGGGGAAGTTGGTAAGCATACCACCGGGCCAGCGCTCGGTAACATAGGGCATGCCTACTGCTTGCACCTTCTCGGCAACAATCTCTTTAGCCTGTTTCTTGGTTGCAACGAAGAGGATCCTGCGACCGCTCTTGGCAATCTGTTTCATAGCTGCTGCCGCCTCATCGATTTTTACCACAGTTTTGTGGAGGTCGATGATATGAATCCCGCCTTTCTCCATAAAGGTATAGGGAGCCATTTTGGGATTCCATTTTCTTTTGAGGTGGCCAAAGTGTACG
>JAGBYS010000249.1 GCA_017628675.1 Tidjanibacter sp. | reverse complement strand
TGGGCAAGCGAAAGGGCAAGGGTGAGGACTATCTGTTTTGCACCGAGTACGGAGAGCAGTTGACCGAAGCAGGCTTGCGTACTTCTAGTGTTCGATACAATCAGCGGAGAGGGGTAGAAAAGACTTCAATCCACCTGTTTCGTCATACCTCGAAATTTTATTTTTAATATTTTAATCCTTTATAAATTTAAATAAAAATAAAGAAACAATAATAATAAACGCTGTTGAAAGAGTTAGTAAATTTCCCCTCTGTCGGCCCAGGAAAAGTTATCAATAGTTACCCACGACGACTCTCAGTTTGGGGTGGTGATTTTGTGCCTTTTAGGGTTATTTACTAACAGCGTGTCGGTAACTTTATCAACAAACTAACAGCCTCTTTTCTGCCCCCACTTGTTGTTAAATCGTGTTGGTAATTTTGGAGCAAAAAATAAAACTTTTTTCTTGCATTTTTGTTAGGGTGCTGATATATACGGAAGTATCTATTTTCCAAAAAAATTTACTCTTTTTGGGAAAATAACTTTCAACAGGTTTTCTACCGTGTTATCAACACTATTTTGTCACCTTATCAACAACCTTTCGACAGATTGCGGCGTAGTATTTCTCCTCCTCCGAAGTGCCGAGTGCAATGGGGGTTCCGTTGTCGGAATTCTCCGCAATAGCCTGAATCAGAGGTATTTCGCCAAGGAAATCTACGCCCTCTTTCTCGGCCATCTCGTGTGCGCCACCCTTACCAAATATATAATAGCGGTGGTCGGGAAGCTCGGCAGGGGTGAAGAAGGCCATATTCTCCACAACACCCAGCACGGGAACGCCTATTCCCTCGGCCTTGAACATCTTCATACCGCGCACCACATCGGCGGTTGCAACCCTCTGGGGGGTGCTCACGATGATAGCCCCTGAGAGTGAGAGGTTTTCGGCCACCGAGATCTGCACATCACCCGTTCCGGGAGGCATATCTATTAACAAAAAGTCTAACTCTCCCCAAAGGGTCTGGTTGATAAGCTGTTTGAGGGCGTTTGTGGCCATCGGACCACGCCAAATCAGAGCATCTTCGGCGCCGATGTAGAAGCCGATGGAGTTGACCTTCACGCCGTTCGACTCGGCGGGGGCGATGTAGTCAAGACCATCCACCTGCTCGGCCCAGGGCTCGTAGTCCTCCACGCCGAAGAGCTTGGGTTGCGAGGGACCATAGATGTCGGCGTCGAGCACACCAACCTTATAGCCGAGTTTGTGGAGTTCCACGGCGATGTTGGCCGTCACGGTCGACTTGCCCACGCCACCCTTGCCCGAGGCCACGGCGATAATCTGCTTGACATTTTTGAGTCCCTCGTGCTGACGGGGCTTGGGGGCGTCTTCGCCCTCACGGATGAGAATCTCCACCTCGGCACCCTCGGCTGCCGCCTCAATGGCGAGTTTGGAGCGCATAGCCACGCTCTTTGCAAAGGGGTCACGACGACGGCGGAAGACCAGCGTCAGGTGGATTTTGTTCTCGGGGCCGACGGTCACCTCCTGGAGCACGCCGCCCTCAACGATGTTTTGTCCCGTTTCGGGGTGGGTTATACCCTTGAGAATCTCAACGATTTCTTCTCTTGTAATCATCTGTTTTTATATGTTTTCGTTTTCCTCTTTTGTTCGCATTTCTCCTGCCCCTGCTCTCCTAAAGGAGAGAGTTGGGCAAAATTAACTCACAAAGATAGTTTTTTCTTTCTACTAAAAAGCATATCTTTGTCCTATAAAAATAAAAAATTTGAAGCTATGAAAGATTTTCTCAAGATGTTTGGAGCTGTTTTGCTGGCTTTTGCGGTCATTTCGCTCCTTCCTTTCCTCTTTTTGATCGCCATCGTGGGCTCGATCGATACCGAGAGTGTAGCCGTTCAGCCCGGCTCGGTGCTGACCATCAATCTCGACGAGAGCATCTACGACTCGCCCCGTATGCCCTCGCTGGGTATGGGTGGCAGTTCCTCGTTTGAGATGGTCAATTCGCTCTCCGTTCTGGATGTGTCGAAGGCTCTGGAGGCTGCGGCCGAGGATGACAACATCAAGGCTCTGTATCTCCACTTCACAGGTGTGGGTATGATTGAGGGTACGGCCCAGATTGAGGAACTTCGTGGCGAACTGCTCGCCTTCAAGGAGCGCTCGGGCAAACCCATTGTGGCCTACAACGAAACCTATTCGCAGGGCACCTATTGGCTCTCGTCGGTGGCCGACGAGATCTATCTCCACCCCCAGGGCGGCCTGGATTGGAGGGGCCTTGCTTCGCAGGTGCTCTTCTACAAAGGGGCCATCGACAAACTCGGTGTGGATGTGCAGATTGTGCGCCACGGCACCTACAAGTCGGCCGTGGAGCCCTATATGCTCACCCAGATGAGTCCTGCCAACCGCCGTCAGACCGAGGCTATGGTGAACTCGCTCTGGAGCGCCATCGTCAGCGACATTGCCGCCTCGCGCGAGATCTCTGCCGAGAAGTTGCAGCGCTATGCTGCCGAGCTGGCCGTTGCGAGCCCCGCAGACGCCCTTTCGTTGGGCCTTGTGGACGGACTCAAGTATGAGGACGAGGTTGTGGCCCGCCTGGAGGAACTCTCCGACAGCGACGAGCTCACGGAGATAACCCTCGGCGAGTATAGCACAACGGTTGTGCCCACCAAGATTTCGCGCAATAAGGTTGCCATCATCTATGCCGACGGTCAGATTATCGACGGCGAGGGTGGCGAGGGCATCGTGGGTGGTGCCACCACCGCAGAGCAGGTGCGCCGTGCTCGTGAGGACGAGAGTGTGAAGGCCGTGGTGCTGAGGGTCAACTCGCCCGGTGGTAGCGCTCTGGCCTCGGATGTTATGTGGCGCGAGCTGAAACTCCTGGGAGAGAAGAAACCTCTTGTTGTTTCGATGTCCAACTATGCCGCCTCGGGTGGTTACTACATATCCGCACCCGCCGGCCACATTGTTGCCAACCGCACAACCCTCACGGGCTCCATCGGTGTCTTCGGACTGATTGTCAGCGGCAAGGATGTGCTGGAGGATAAGCTGGGTGTGAGCGTGGATGTGGCCAAGACCGCACCCCACGCCGATATGGGCACAATGTTCCGCCCCCTGAGCGCCACCGAGATGGCCTTTATGCAGCGCAGTGTGGAGGATGTCTACACCACCTTTGTGGGCCGTGTGGCCGAGGGTAGGAAGATGGCTCCCGAGGCTGTCAATGCCATTGGCGAGGGCCGAGTTTGGAGCGGTGTGGACGCCCAAAGGATCGGTCTGGTAAATGAGTTTGGCGGCCTGAGAAGGGCTGTGGAGATTGCCGCCGAGAGGGCCGAGCTGGGTGACGATTGGCGCCTGGTGGAGATTCTCGAGGAGGAGAGCGAACTCTCGGCACTGCTCAATTCGCTCTTTATGGCTCGTGCGCCCAGGCTCTCGGGCCAGATGGGCACAGCCGCCAAGGAACTTGAGCAGATAAGCCGCGAGATTGAAAACGGCTCGTCGGTATTGGCCCGTATGCCCTACCACATTACCATCTACTAACGATAACAACCCGCCAGAGTGGAAAAACTCTTTTTGATAGACGCCTATGCGCAGATTTTCCGTGCCTACTACGCTTTTGCGGGTAGGCCGATGCGCAATCGCGAGGGGCTTAATACCTCGCCCATCTTCGGCTTTGTGAAGTTCCTGAGGGATATCATCATCAATGAGCGCCCCCACTACCTGGGTGTGGCCTTTGATCCCCACGGGGGCAACTTCCGCCACGAACTCTTCCCCGACTATAAGGCCAACCGCTCCGAGACCCCCGAGGATATTGTGGCGGCCGTGCCCTACATCAAGGAGTTTTTGAAGGCTATGCGCATCCCCATTCTGGAGGTTGCGGGCTATGAGGCCGACGATGTCATCGGCACCCTCTCACACAAGGCGGCAGCCCAGGGCTACGATGTCTATATGGTCACCCCCGATAAGGACTTCGGTCAGCTCGTGGGGCCCAATGTGCGCATCTACAAGCAGCGCAAGGGGGGCGAGGGAATAGAGATTGTGGGCCCTGCCGAGATCAGGGAACACTACGGCTTCGACGACCCCCGCAAGGTTATTGACATCTTGGCTCTGTGGGGCGACGCTGCCGATAACATCCCCGGCGTGAAGGGCATTGGCGAGAAGGGAGCAATAAAACTTGTCAACGAGATAGGCACGGTTGAGGATATCTTGGACAATCTCGATAGGCTCAAGGGCAAGCAGAGGGAGAATGTGGAGGCGGGT
>JAGBYS010000248.1 GCA_017628675.1 Tidjanibacter sp. | reverse complement strand
TGAGCCTACCGCCAACAATACAAATAATGCGACCACGATCACTTAAAATACAATTAATAGGGAATAAAAACGAAATGCCGTCTTACAAATATACGAATTATTTGTGAAAAAACGCATAGATGCGCTCGGCTTTTGTTTTGCCGACCTCGGCGGTGAGGGCCTCGAGGGTAGCACGCTTAACGCCCTGAACGCTACCAAAGCGCCCCAGGAGTTGTTCGCTCGTCTTGGCACCAATGCCCTCAATCTCCGTAAGTTGGGTGGTCGTGAAGGCGGCCGAGCGTTTATTGCGGTGGAAGGTGATACCGAAGCGGTGGGCCTCGTCGCGGATGTGGCGCACAACCTTCAGCGGCTCGCCATTCCTATCCAGATTATAGGGCAGCGGGTCGCCCGGGAAGAATATCTCCTCGAACCTCTCCGCCAAGCCCACAACGGGCACCCTCACATAAATCCCAAGCTCCTTGAGCACCTCCACAGCCGAGGATAGTTGGCCCTTGCCACCATCGACCACAATCAGGTCGGGCAGCTCGCCACCCTCGGAGAGCACACGCGAGTAGCGACGGGTGATTATCTCCCTCATCGTGGCGAAGTCGTCGGGGCCCACAACCGTCTTAACATTGAAGTGGCGGTACTCCTTGCGCGAGGGTTTGCCGTCACGGAAGACCACGCAAGCAGCCACGGGGTGGGTGCCCTGCAGGTTGGAGTTATCGAAGCACTCGATGTGGCGTGGTTGGTGGTCCAGGTGGAGTTCTCGCTGGAGGGCCGACATAAGTCGTTCGGTGTGGCGTTCGGGGTTTTTGATCTCCATATTTTTGAGCCTCTCGGCACGGGCCATAATAGCCCCCTTTTGTGCAAACTCGAGGAGTTTCAGTTTGTCACCCTTCTGTGGCACGGTGAACTTCACACCCTCAAACTCTCCCTCTGGCTCCACGGGCACAATCACCTCCCTCGAGAGTCTGCCCTCGGCCACCTCGGGTATCATCAGCCTGATGGCCGCACCCAGAATCGTGGCCCTGTCGCTCTCGGCTCCAAGGCTCAGGAGCATTGTGCGCGAGGCCACCACGGTACCCCTTACGACCCTCACAAAGGCACAGTAGGCATCAATCTCATCCACAAGTATATAGAAGACATCCAGGTCGCCCAGTGTGGGGCTCACGATGACACTCTTTGCCTCATATTTCGAGAGCGCATCGAGCCTCGCCTTATAGGTCGCAGCCTTCTCGAAGTTGAGCACCTCGGCCGAGGCCATCATCTGCTCCTCCAGGTACTCTTTGGCGGGTTTCAAATCTCCCCTTAGGTGGCGCTTTACGAGCTCCACAAGCCTCCCATACTCCTCGGCACTCTGGCGCCCCTCGCAGGGGCCCGCGCAGTTGCCTATGTGGTACTGGAGGCAGACGCGATAGTTGCGTTTGGAGAGCATCTCAGGCGAGAGATTTAGGGCACAGGTGCGAATCTGGTAAATCTCCCTAAGGCTCTCCAGAACGGCCTTCTGAGCCACCACCGACGAGTAGGGGCCAAAGTATTGCGACCCGTCGCGCACCATCCTTCGGGTGGATTCCACACGAGGGAACGGCTCGTTGCGGACCACAATCCAGGGGTAGGTCTTATCGTCCTTCAGCAGGATGTTGTAGCGAGGCTTGAGGGTCTTGATGAGGGAGTTTTCGAGCAGCAGTGCGTCGTGCTCCGTGGGGGTGTCTATATGCTTGAGAGAGGCCACCTTCGATACCAGCACCTTCACCTTGGCACTATGCTTCGAAGAGTCCACAAAATAGGAGCTCACCCTGCGGCGCAGATTCACAGCCTTGCCCACATAGATAACCTTGCCCGAAGAGTCCATAAACTGATAGACACCCGGGGTTGTGGGCAGCATCGCCACAGCCTCTTTGAGTTCCTTTATACGCACATTTCCACTTACCATACCACAAATTAACTACTTTTTGTTGAGAATACGAAAAAAAATGCTAATTTTGTCTTTTGATTGCGCGTTATGCGCGTGCGTACAGCACGCAGTGTGCCACGATTGACAACACACACGGCCGGCCCACACACACCACAACGAGTAACAAGGCACGGCAGTTTTGAATAGGGAGATTAGTATTAATGAGTAACAACAAACTTTTCACCACCGAGGAATTTATGTTTGGCCGCAAGGGCCCCTTCGCCCGTCTTATGGCCAAGCTCATATTGTGGGCCTTTGGCGCCAACAAGGCAACCAAAGCCTACAACAACATTATGAATCAGCCCGACCAGAGCCTCACCACCATCCTGCGTGAGATCAAGGTCGGTGTGGATGTGGATGCCAAGAGCATCGCCAACATCCCCGCCGAGGGCCCCGCAATCATCATCTGCAACCACCCCACAGGTATCGTCGACGGCATCGTTATGCTTCACGCCATCACACAGGTGCGTCAGGATGTGAAGGTGCTGGGCAACTTCCTGCTCAACCGTGTGGAGCCCATCACCCCCTACCTCTTCCCCGTAAACCCCTTCGAGGAGAAACAGGGCGGCTCGCTCGCAGGCCTCAAACTCGGCCTGAAGCACCTCAGTGAGGGCGGCTGTCTGCTGCTCTGCCCCGCAGGTGAGGTTTCGACCTGGCACGGCGGCTGGGGCAAGAAGTATGTGAGCGACAAGCAGTGGCACTCCTCTGCCATAAAGCTCATCCGCAAGAGCGAGGCGACCATCGTTCCCGCCTGGATCGACGCACGCAACAGCAACCTCTTCCACCTGCTCGGCAAGATTCACCCCCGTCTGCGCACCGCAATGCTCCTCAGGGAGATTTTCAATAAGAAGGGACAGACTATCCCTATAACCATCGGCTCGGCACTCTCGGCTTGCCGTCTGAAGGAGCTCACCGACTTCAACACCTACCGCGACTATCTGCGTGCGACGGTGGACTACCTGAGGGATTGTCGCGAAAGGCCCGTACGCTCGTGTGAGGATATCGCAAGCGACCAGAGCAATATGGGCGACATCATCCCCGCCATCGACAAGCAACTCCTCTTGGCAGAGGTTGAGAGCCTCACACAGAGTGGCAACAAACTCTTCGACCACGGCGACCACTACTCGGTATACCTGGCCACCACAGAGCAGATTCCCAATATAATGCAGGAGATTGGCCGTCTGAGGGAGATTACCTTCCGCTCCATCGGCGAGGGCTCAATGAAGCCTGTGGATATCGACCAGTATGACGCATACTATCGCCAGCTCTTCATCTGGGACCACGAGGCTCAGGCTCTTGTGGGCGCCTACCGTATGGGCTTCGGCGGCGAGATTATGCCCAAGTATGGCCTCGACGGCTTCTACACCCACTCGCTCTTCCGCTACAACGACGAGCTGGGGAGTATGCTCAGTGGCGCCATTGAGCTCGGCCGCTCATTCATCACACCCGACTATCAGCGCCGCCCCACATCGCTCCTGATGCTCTGGAGAGGTATCTTCCATACCCTGCTCTCCCACGAGAACTACCGCTACCTGGTGGGCCCCGTGACCATCTCGGGCGAGTTCCAGCGCTCCTCGAAAACCATTATTATGACCCACCTCTCGCAACACCACTTCAACCACGAGGTGGCCGCTAAGGTGCACCCCCGCACCGGCGCCGAGGGCATTGATTTCCCCATCAACGCCGCGCTTATTGAGGGTGTGGATAACATCGGTCTTATCGACAAGATCGTGGGCGACATCGAGAAGGACGAGCGCACAATCCCCGTGCTCATCAAGAAATATCTCCAGCTCGGCAGCCGCATCGTAGGCTACAATGTGGACCACGACTTCTGCAACGCCCTGGATGCACTCATGCTCCTGGATCTGCAGAATGTGCCCGAGCAGAAGCTGCAGATGATCCTCAGGGATATGAGCGACGATGTTGTCCAGCGCTTCCAGAATAGACAGGCATAAGGTTTGCCTTACGGTATAGCAAAGGCCCCCGGGTTTTCCCGGGGGCCTTTTTTGTAGTTGAGAGTAATGGGAGAAATGGGAAGGATACTTAAGGTCCATAAAGAGCTATAGAGCCTTTCGGCCCTTTTGGCCCTTTTTGGGTCCCTCTCTCCTAAATCAAACACACGCCCCCGCTGCTTCGCAGCACCCCCTCTAACTTAGAGGGGGAATAGTTGGGAGCCTTTCGGCCCCTTTGGCTCTTTTTGCCCCTTTCTGCCTTTTTGGCCCCTTTGGGTCATTTTGGGTGCCCCTTTGGTCCCTCTCTACTAAATCAAACACACGCCCCCGCCCTTCGGGCACCCCCTCTAACTTAGAGGGGGAATAGTTGGGAGACTTTCGGCCCTTTCCGCCCTTTTCGCCCTTTCCGCCCTTTTCCCCTTTTAGTTCTTGAGGCCTTAGGGCGGTTAGACTTTAGACCTTAGACTTTAGACCAAAAAAAATGCTCTGGCATAT
>JAGBYS010000247.1 GCA_017628675.1 Tidjanibacter sp. | reverse complement strand
GGGCCATTCATCTAACCGCTGCAAGAAACAAGGCGAAAGTGGAGGATAGTGTAAGATTTTGCGTGTTCGATTTTCCATTTTCAATTTAATTCCTTACTTTTGCGCACTTTGAAATTAATAATAACAAAATAACTACTATGGGAAGGGCTTTTGAGTATCGCAAAGCGCGAAAAATGAAACGCTGGGGCAATATGGCTCGCACATTTACTAAAATCGGTAAGGAGATTGAGATTGCCGTAAAGGCTGGCGGTCCCGACCCCTCGGGTAACACTCGTCTTCGCGTGCTTCTGCAGAACGCAAAGGCTGAGAATATGCCCAAAGAGAATGTGGAGAGGGCTATCAAGCGCGCTATCTCCAAGGATACTACCGACTACAAAGAGATGGTATATGAGGGTTACGGCCCCCACGGTATCGCTGTGCTCGTAGAGACCGCTACCGACAACACCACCCGTACCGTTGCCAATGTGCGCAGCTACTTCAACAAGTGTGGCGGCACCCTCGGCAACAGCGGTAGTGTGAACTTTATGTTCGACCACCTGTGCGTCTTCAAGACCACAATGAAGGAGGGCATCGACATCGACGAGCTCGAGTTGGAGCTCATCGACCTCGATATGACCGAGCTCTTCGTGGACGACGAGAACATCATCAACATCTACGCCAAGTATGAGGCATTCGGCGCTATCCAGTCCTACCTCGACGAGCACAATATGGAGATCGTCAGCGGTGAGTTCGTACGCATCCCCACCGACACCAAGGAGGTGACTGCCGAGCAGCGTGAGGCCATCAACAAACTCATCGAGAAACTCGAGGAGGATGACGATGTGACCAATGTCTACACCACTATGGCTGAGGAGGCTGAGGAGTAATAATCACCTTTCTCTCCCACTCCAACCACACAGACGGCTCGCCACTACCTGGCGGGCCGTCTATCTTTTCGGGGCAGTTGCACAAGGTGTGTCACATAGACCGTCAGCAGCGGGAAGAGTATCATACCGAGGCCCGGCAAAATCACCGTCAGCACCCGTCCCACAGCCGTCGCTGCAAACATAGGAGCACCCACGGTGGTCACATTGAGTCCTGCCCACCAAAGAGCCGACGAGAAGTCCGCAATCGCCCTATTGGTCCCCTCCTCGTAGGCGTAGAAGACCAGAGCCGAGAGGTAGGTTAGCAGCACAATCATCGTGATGTAGCTCCACAGAATGGCGCTCACACGACTTGGCGCCACCAGCCTTACGAGCTGATATATCCCCACCCCGCCTCGCACAAGTGGCAGGCACTTGAGCAATATATAGAGCCCCTTGGGAAGCTCTACACCGCCCCAATGGAGCATATTCAGATAGGGTATCGAAACAACGAGCAGCACTATGTTGCGGGCGAAGAAGCGTTTGGGCTTACGAGCCGTCATCGTCTGCACCACAAAGTCCATAACGAAGACCATACAGACCACAAGCTGCAACTCCTCCACCCCGGGCGAAAGGATGTAGCTTCGGCGAGTGACAATGTCGAGCGAGAGGGAAATCAGCAACAGGATACTTGCGATGATTGCAACCCCATCGAGGGCGCGTGAGAGGTGTTGTGAGCGACTATTTTTCATACCTAAACCATTTTTCTTTGCTCTATGCAAAAAAAATACCCCAAAAAGTTTGCGAGGAAAAAATAATGACTTATCTTTGCATCGCTTTTCAGCAAAGCGGCGAGATAGCTCAGCTGGT
>JAGBYS010000023.1 GCA_017628675.1 Tidjanibacter sp. | reverse complement strand
TACTCAAAAAAAGCAATGCCCCAACTGAGCAAGATGATAATGAAGAGTGGAAATGGGTCCTTGCCGCCATTCATATCCTTGAGTTTGAGGTTGCCATACCAAGCGAAAGTCATAAAGACATTCGAGAGCACCAACATTCCTATGGTAATAAGTCCTTTCATCTACTTGTCGGGAGTGTTATTTTGGTTGATTTTTGAGCACCTCTTTCCAGGCCATTGCATCCACTTCGCGTTTGTGTTGTGGGGTGTAGAATCGCTTACCCTCCAGACCCGAGGGCATAAACTCCTGCTCCACCCAGTTGTCCTTGTAGTCGTGAGCATACTTGTAGCCCTTGCCATAGCCCAGCGAGTCCATAAGTTTGGTTGGGGCGTTCCTAAGGTGCAGAGGCACAGGGCGATTGGTCGTATCCCTGCCGACAAAGGCCATAGCCTCATTAACGGCCATATAGGCCGAGTTGCTCTTGGGGCTTGTGGCCAGATAGATGGTCGCCTCGGCCAGGGGAATCCTCGCCTCGGGCATACCGAGTTTGTGCACCGCATCGAAGCAGGCGTTGGCCAACAGCAGTGCATTGGGATTGGCAAGGCCCACATCCTCCGAGGCCGAGATGACGAGCCTGCGGGCAATGAACTTCACATCCTCGCCACCGGCCAACATTCTCGACAGGTAGTAGATGGCCGCATCGGGGTCGCTACCTCGTATGCTCTTGATGAAGGCCGAGATTATGTCGTAGTGTTGTTCGCCACACTTGTCGTAGAGTGCAATATTTTGTTGCAAGCACTCGGTAACCCTCTGGTCGTCAATCACAATCTCGCCCTCCAAGGCTCCTGCCATAATATCCAGAATGTTGAGCAGTTTCCTTGCGTCGCCACCCGAGAACTCAAACAGTGCGTGGCTCTCCACCACCCTCACACCTCGCTCACGGAGCACCGCATCCTTGGTGATTGCGCGCTCCAGCAGGGTCTGCAGTTCGTCGTTGTCCATAGCCCTCAGCACATAGACCTGGCAGCGCGACAGAAGGGGCGTGATGACCTCAAAGGAGGGGTTCTCGGTAGTTGCACCAATGAGAGTGAAGACACCCTGCTCGACGGCTCCGAGGAGCGAATCTTGCTGTGCCTTATTGAAGCGGTGAATCTCGTCGATGAAGAGTATGGGGGCAGCCTGCGAGAAGAAACGGCTCTTCTTGGCCGCCTCAATAACCTCTCTCACCTCCTTCACTCCACTTGCGATGGCCGAAAGGGTGAACATCTGACGGCCGAGCGACAAGGCCACAAGTTTTGCCAGCGTGGTCTTACCTACACCCGGAGGGCCCCACAGTATGAACGAGGGGATATTGCCACTCTCGATGAAGCGGCGAATGACACCACCCTCACCGACCAGATGACTCTGGCCGATGTAGTCATCGAGCGACTGCGGACGAAGGCGTTCGGCAAGTGGTGCGTTACTCATTTTGACCGTATGCTGTTTTCTTTAGACTCTATACTTAACTATGCCCCCATTGGATTGTTTACTCCTGGCTCTGGGCTGCTGGCTCACTCTCGGCCACAGCCTCCTCCACGGGAGCCTCAGCCACCTCAGTAGCGGCCGTCGTGCTGCTCTGCTCCTCGACAGTGGGCTCCGAAACAACCTCCTCTGTCGCCTCGGGCTCGGGTTCAAGCTCGGGCTCGGGGATGGGTGTAGGAGTAATGCTAATGAGGGTGATCGTATAGGCAAGGGCCTGATTGGGGCCGACAATGCCGCCATAGATGCCGCGGCGACCATAGCCCAGATGGGGAGGTATCCAGAGTTTTATGACACCGCCCTCGCCAATGAGTTTAATGCCCTCGGCAAGGCCCCTGATGAGCTGATTCAGTGCAAACTGCTCCGACTCGTTGCGCTCAAAGGTGGAGTCGAAGACTGTGCCATTGCGCAACTTACCCTCGTAGTTGATTCTCACAAGGTCCGTATCGAGTGTGGCGTGTTTGTTTCTGTTGCCGGGGATAACAATCTCATACACGAGGCCACTATCGGTGCGTTTTACACCCTCCTGCTTGGCAATCTCCTTCAGATAGTCCTGGGCGTTGAGCTGTGCCTTCTTGGGGTTCACCTCATTGATGTAGGTCTGCAGGAAATCCCTCACGGTGGATTGACCAAGCGCACTCTTTCCCTCCAAATAGTCATTCACTCCACGGAAGAAGAGCTCAAGGTCGATGTCGTCCTCGAGGGTGTTGGTAATCTTGTGGAGCGAGAGTCCGAAGTCGCTACCAAGAGCATAGGCCAGCGTGTCCACATCGCTCTTGAGTTGCACACCCCTGCTATTCTGGGCCTCAGCAAAGCCCAACGACAGCAGCAGTAGCGACAGCAGAGTTATGATTGTGCGTTTCATCATTAGTTTCTATTCGGGATTAAGAACCATTATCCGTGCAAAGATAGAAAAATAAAATGGAGCGACTGCAGTTGTCGCTCCATTTTTTCATTATTCTTTACCCCAAAGGGGTAGAATTGTTATTTCTGAGCCTTTTTGGCCTTCTCAGCCTCGGCTTTGGCTTTAGCCTCCTCGATGCGTTTGAGCTCCTCCTCCGAGGTGGGGATTACCTCAACAATCTCCACACGGAACTCGAGAGCCTGGTAGCCACCGATACCGCCACGGGGGTTGCCATAGGTGCCGTAACCGAGCTCATAGGGAACATAGAGCATAATCTCGCCGCCCTCGCCCACGAGTTTCATACCCTCGGTCCAGCCTTTGATCACCTGGTTCAGACCGAACGAAACGGTGTCGCCCTTAGCGTAGCTCGAGTCGAAAACATAGCCGTTACGGAGCTTACCCTCGTACATAACTTTCACCTTGTCGCTGTCATACTGGGCCTTCTTCTCGTTGTTACCCTCGCGAACGATTTTGTAGTAGAGGCCGCTCTCGGTCTTCTGTACGCCATCCTTCTTGCCGAGCTTCTCGAAATAGCTGGCATTGCCATCTTTGAGCTTCTGGATGTTCTCAACATTCATATAGTGGCGCAAGAAGGTCATAATCTCCTGGTCGGGGGTGTCAACCTCATCGTTGAGATAGTCATACAAACCGGCAACGACGAGCTCCATATCTACCTCACCCTCAACGCCATTCACGAAGTTCCTAACCGACTGGCCGAAGTTGGTACCCATAAAGTAGGAGAGGCTGTCGAGGTCGGTCTTAAGGGCCTTACCCTTACCATTGCACGAGCTCAACGAGAGAGCTGCGAAAACTGCTACTGCAATTACAAGAAATTTTTTCATAGTTCTATTTATTTGTTTTTGTTTTATAAAGTTTCTTCTGCTTATGCCAAAAAGCCCGCAAATATAACTCATTTAGTTGGATTTTAGTATCAATCCGCACAATTTATATAACATTCGTGCGCCCACATTGGCATTCCACTCGCCATCCTTGTCGTCCTGTGCAACCTCCACCAGGTCGAAGCCTACAATCTGGCGTCCACTCTTGGTCACCCTGTCGAGCAGGTAGAGAGCCTGATTGAAGCCGAGTCCGCCCGTCACAGGGGTACCCGTGCCGGGGCAGTTGTCGGCCGAAAGACCATCTATATCGAAGCTGATGTAGACCTTCTCGGGCAGATGGGAGATAATCTCGTCGCACTGCTCGGCCCAACTCTTGCCCTCAAAGCGGGCAGCGGCCATCAGGTAGTCGTCGAACTGCACAACACGGCCCTCGGAGGCCTCCACCAGAGCAACCTCATCGTCGCAATAGTCGCGAATACCTACCTGCACAATTTTGCTCACGGCCTCCACCTCCTTGAGCACATTGTACATAATCGATGCGTGGGAGTAGCGGAAGCCCTCATAGGCCTCCCTCAGGTCGGCATGGGCGTCGATATGGAGAATACCCATTCCGGGGTACCTCTCACCGAGCGCCTTGATGAATCCCAGAGGGGTGCTGTGGTCGCCACCAACAAGGCCCACCAACTTGCCCTTATTGAGCCACTCGGAGGTCTGCTCATATATTTTGCAATTAATCTCTGCGGAGCCCATATTTACCCTTGCACGGCGTGTGGAGAGCATCGAGGAGTCGAAGATGGTGCCACCCTCCTCGAGGTACTTGATGACCTTCTTGGCGTCGCTCCTCAGGAGCGAATCTGCATCCTGAATGGAGTAGTCGATGGGGATTGTGGCGATACCCTTCTTCCACTCATCGCGGCTCACAGGGTCATAGAAGTCGAGCTGTGTGGAGGCGTTGATGATTGCATCGGGTGCATAGCTCTGACCACCGCCATAGGAGGCCGTCACACCCCAAGGTGCCGACACCAGAACGAGCCTCGACTCCTCTGGCGTGAAGGGCATACCGAAGTAGTTTCCATTATTGCATCCCACATCAGATGGGTTATACTCTTTTTTTTCTTCTTTCATATTCATTTTTTCAGTACCGTATTAGAAATTTAATTTATGTATATTACTTTCATACAAATATACGCTATTTTTTCATTAAAAGTTTTGGAATTGATAAAAAAATAACTAATTTTGTTCCACAAAGCAATGGTTGGCGTTGAGCAAAGAAATTTGCAAACCGCAAATAGTTGTTTTAGTGATTCTTTCATAATCAGTATTTTAAGTTGGGGGGTTTGGGATGCCGTGAGGCATCCCAAACTTTTTTACCACTATCCTCTCCGCTACAAAAATTATCACTATCTTGCGGTGTCAATGAGAACCAAAATAACCATAGCCACCGACTCCTTCAAGGGGTCACTCTCCTCCCGCGAGGCCGCCGAAGCCTTGGCCGAAGGGGTGCGTTCCGTCGTGCCCGAGTGTGAGGTTGTGGTTGTACCCGTGGCCGACGGCGGCGAAGGCACAGCCGATATTCTGACTGAGGCTCTGGGCGGCAGTTGGCACACGGTGGCTACCCTCGACCCGCTGGGCAGACCCCTTGAGGCTCGCTACGGCTGGCACAATGGGTTGGCGATTATGGATGTGGCCTCCGCAGCAGGGCTCACCCTACTCTCCCCCGAGGAGCGCAACCCACTCCTAACAAGTTCGCTGGGCGTGGGCCGGATGATTTTGGACGCCATCGCCAAAGGAGCACACGAGATAGTGCTTGGCGTGGGCGGAAGTGCCACAAACGATTGCGCAATGGGACTACTCGAGGGGCTCGGCGTGCGTTTCTTCGACTCCGAGGGCCGAAGGCTACGAGGCTGTGGCGCAAACCTCGAACGGGTGGCAAGCATAGACCTGAGCGGGCTAAGTAGTGAGCTCAGCGAGCGAAAAATAAAGGTCACCTTAGTGACAGATGTCACCACCCCACTCTGTGGGCCCGAGGGTGCCACACGCACCTTTGCACCCCAAAAGGGGGCCTCGGGGAGTGATGTCGAGCGCCTGGAAAAGGGAGTCAACAACTTTGCCGAGGTGGTCCGTAGCACTCTCGGAGTGGATATGACCACGCTTGTGGGCGGTGGAGCCGCAGGAGGCATTGCAGCAGGCCTATGGGCCTTTGTGGGTGCCGACATAAAAAGTGGCGTAGAGGAGGTCCTGAAGGCCGTAGGGCTCGAGCGCAGAGCCGAGGGGAGCGCCCTCATAATCACAGGCGAGGGGCGCATTGACAGTCAGACCCTGCAGGGCAAACTGCCCATCGGAGTGCTCGCCATAGCCAACCGTCTGGGGATACCAACGGTGGCGGTCGGTGGGCGTGTCCTCTGGTGTGAGCCGCTCCAAAGGGCCGGTTTCAAGGAGATTATGGAGGCCACACCCAAGGATATGCCACTACGCGAGGCGCTCAAGGGGGAGGTTGCACGAGAGAACCTACGCTCGGTAGGGGCACGAATTGGCTGGCTACTCCTGAGCGAGGTTTGCAAACCCCGATAAAAGCCCTATCTTTGTAGCCCCAAAAGGACCGACAAATGGTGTCGGCGCACACAAAAAACAATATTTTACTTATGAACAAGGTATCGGAAAACCCTTTCAAAAACCGAGTCAGCAAGGAGTCATTGCTGATTGTCGTGACAGCCCTTTTTGTCACTCTCTATTTGGTATCCAATGTAATGGCAGTCAAGGTGGTAGGCATCTTTGGGCTTATGTACTTCGACGCCGGCACCATCACCTTCCCTATGGCCTATATGCTTGGCGATGTGCTCACCGAGATTTGGGGCTACCGCACCACTCGCAAGGTCATACTGCTCACCTTGATGTGCAATGTGCTGATGGTCCTCTTCACGCAGATTGGCGTGTGGATACCCTCGCCCGACTATCTGGCCACCACCGAAGAGGCCTACAACACCATCTTCAGCTATGTGCCCCGCATCGTGCTCGGCTCGCTCGTGGGCTTCCTCTTGGGCGAACTCTCCAATGCGTGGTGTATGGACCGCATTAAGCGCCTTACGGGTGGTCGTCGCCTCTGGGTGCGCACCATTGGCAGTTCTATGGTGGGCTACCTCTTCGACTCGCTCCCCTTTGTGCTCATCGCCTTTGCGGGCGTGGTGACCACCCACGACCTGGTGGTTATGTGTGTGGTGCAGTATGTCGTTAAGTTGGTTATTGAGATACTCTTTGGCACACCGCTGGCCTACGCCGCTATCGGCTGGATGAAGCGCCAGGTGGAGCCCGCAAAATAGTTCTTCCACCTCTATGGAACGATACTCCCTGATTACCGAAAAACTGCCTCGCGAGTTTGTGCTCCTACAGGGCCGTGGTTGCCGCTGGCATAGGTGTACCTACTGCGACTACTACGGCGATGTGAGCCCTGCCCCCTTTGAGGTCAATCGTGCCGTTCTGGTGCAGGTTACGGGCGAGTATGGCGTATTGGATGTAATCAACTCGGGCTCGGCTATGGAGCTCGACGAGGCGACCCTCTGTTTGATTGCCGAGGTGGTGCGCACAAAGCACATCCACACCCTCTGGTTCGAGGCCCACTATATGTATCGCAACCACCTAAAAGAGTTTGCACAACGCTTTGGCCCCGATGTGGAGGTCAAGTTCCGCTGCGGCGTGGAGAGTTTCGACGGCAAAATCAGAGAGTCCTGGCACAAGGGCATAGATGAGAGCGTCACCGTAGAGGATGTTGCTCGCCACTTCAAGGGTGTGTGTTTGTTGGTGGGTGTCGAGGGGCAGACCCGAGAGCAGATACTCCGCGACCTGGCCCTTGCCGAGGAGCACTTTGAGTACTACAGCGTGAATCTCTTCTGCAACAACTCCACACCCATAAGGCGCGACGAGGAGCTCGCCACTTGGCTCTGCGAGGAGGTCTTCCCCACTCTCCGAGATAATAAAAAAGCCGAGGTCTTGGCAGAAAATACCGACCTCGGCGTAGGATAGAGTCAAACGACTCCTCTCTCTTTTTTTAAATACTATCAGTTCTCCTTTGCTGCTCGGCGCCAGATGATGATGCCGTTTATGGAGTTGATGGTGTACATCGCATACTTGATGAGCATCAGTCCACCCACAAAATCTCCATTTAGCATAACCACTGCCCAGATCACCACATTGAGAATATTTCCTGCCAACCAGAAGTACCACTGCTCCCAGAAGGCGAGCGTCATAAGAATCTGACCTACAATAAATACGGTGGTCACAAAGCCATCCTTCAGAGGCTGTTCTGCATCCGTCAGGTTGCCGAGCACATAGGCCAGCACCAATGCACAAACCACCGAGCCAAGGATGGTCAACACAAGGTGCACGGGGCGCATAGAGCGGGTCTTAACCTTCGACTTGTCGCCCGAGTCCTTGCGGTGGCTCCACGCCCAATAGCCCACCACCTGCATAGGCAGGTAGTAGAGCGCATTGAGGGCAGCCTGACCGTAGTTGCTCGCTTGGAACGAAATGTAGGCATAGAGGGTTACATTTACGGCTCCGAAGAGAAAGTTCCAAATGCTTCGTTTGGCACTCAAGACCGTACCCGTCACGCCCATCAGCAGAGCGATGGTGCCAACTATCTCAAACTTCTTCTCTATGAGCGAGTAGGCAATAGCCGATAGCACCGTGACAGAGATTATCGCGATGTCAAATGGACGGAGCGTTGTGGTTTTCTTAGTTGTCATACACTGCAGTTTCTATGTCTGATTTCTAATAAATCGAGCCACGCTCTTCGCCATAGTCGAAGTTGATCTGATAGAAGCCGTTCTCGGTCTTGATGACACCCTTGATGGTGTGTACATACTGGCCATCGACCTCCGAGGTGGTAACATCCAGATAGGAGTCACTCTCGCCACCCTTGATTGTGAGCTGGTCGCTGGTCCTAAGGCGTGCCACATAGCTGCGGCTGCAATCAACCCAATAGCTACCATCGGCGGGTGCCGTCTTGGAGAAGACATAGCGGCCCTCGGGCAGGTAGGCCGAGTTGCTGCCACCGGTAGTGAAGTAGAGGTAGCCGTAGAACTTGTCGCCCGAGAAGTTGAGCTCCCAAGCCTTCAGGCTGCTCTGCCAGGTGGCCCAGATCATAAGGTTGCGACTCTCGTCCACCACCTCAAGGCCCTGCTCCACGACCTCATAGGGCTTGAAGGGACCCGCATTGTTAATGCGTGCCACAGCCGTACCCGACTTGACATAGGCAATGGCGCTGAAGTAACTCTCGCCCGTGGAGGGGTTGTGATCAACGATGAGTTTGCTGAGGCCCACCGACTGCTTGCCGATGGTGGTGCTCACATTGTTGAGGATCATCGAGCCACCATCAAGGCAAGGTGTGCCCTGACCATCGTAGAGATAGACACCCGAGGGAATAAACTCATACCTCGACGAGTCGAGTTTCACATTGAAGGTTATGGTGTTGCTATCGTCCTGTGCAAGGGTTACCTTCCACAGCGCACCGTTGCTGCTATCTTTGGTAACAGTGGCACTCTGGATGTCGAGAACGAACTCCTCAGGGGTCTGGCGCTCGGCACCGAAGACCTCAATGCCGCTGGGCACCTCAATCTGGATGGTCAGAGTGGGCTCAAAGAAGAACGAGCCATAGATCTCCCACTTACCCGTGATAACATTCTCATAGAGGTCAATATTACCAAATGTGGCGTCGAGATCATCGTAAACGGTCCAGGTGTCATCCAGGTTGAGCTCCTTGAAGTAGGAACCATCGGCCACAAAGTAGTGGTCCTCGAAGGTGGGCTCATAGCGGCCACCAAACTCGGGGCTCACCAGGTGTACGCACATCTCATAGAGAGCCGTACGCATCGTCAGGTAGTGGTCCGAGCCACTGCTTGTGAGCGATGCCGATGTGGGCGAGAAGGAGAGCATCTGGATGGTCATTTCCTCCTTGGGGGTGGTGAAGTTGGCGGTCTTCATCACAGACGAGTGCTCATTCACAGCCACCGCCACAACCGTATAGTCGGTCTCATCGTCTGTATCTGCATTGAAGGCAAAGGTAAAGTCCTGCTCCCAGGAGAGGTTGCCATCGTCCCAGCTGAAGGCGAGCGAGTTCTCGAGCACATCCTCAACACTCATAGGGCTATACTCGGCCGTGGGAACAACCACAAAGCCGAAGTCGTCCATATAGCGTGTGGTCACGGAGAACTCCACCGAGTGACCCACCAGGTCGATAACCTCAATGTCGCTCATAGTCACCTGAGGACCTGCCGAGGGAGTAGTAAACCTGGTAGAGGAGTTGGTATCCACAGGCTCCCTTTCGACATCCGCATTGTCGCCAATGACTATTACCACATAGTCGGTCGCGGGGGTAAGGTTTGTGGCCTCGAAGCTGAAAAGTACAGAAGCGAGCGAGCGCTCCACCTCAACAAAAGTGTAGTCATACTCATCGGTGCCCCTATAGATGCCATTCCCATCACAGTTTGCATCATATACATCCTCGGGAACAACCGCATAGCGAACCTTATCCACATTGCGGAGAGTGGTCCCGAAGGTGGCCGTGGTGGGCTCCAGAGTAATAACCTCAATATTGCCAACCATAGGCCTCTCATCCTTGGCAAACTCCACGTGGAGACTCTTCTGCTCCACAACGGAAAGATCGGCATTGGCTGCCGCAACAAAAAGTTCGTACACGTGACCCTTTGTGAGATTCTCCAGAGTAATCTTCGCACTCTGGGGCGACGAGTAGGACTCTTTGGCCGAGAAATTCACCGCCACACCCTCCGAGAGAACTCGCTCGGCGGTGTACTCCTCGAGGCTGGCAACTTCCTTGGTGTCTTTCACTACATAGAGAGCCTTGTCGGCATTGGCAACAGTGAGGCTGACGATTGCCGAGGTGCCATCAATCACATATTCGCTCGAAATTTCAACCACGGGCTCGGGCAGAGGCTCGGGGGTTTCCTGACACGATGTTGCCACCACCAGGGGCAGCACAAAACACAAGAGTTTGAAGATGTTTTTCATAAGATTTTAGGGTTATTTTTGTTTCAAGTTTTGTCAATCGTTCCTACAAATATAATACATATTGATGAAAATACTCTCTCGCCCCACAATTTTTCTCACAAGCCCATATAAGCACACCTCTCGGTGGTGCCGAGAGGTGTGCTTATGCGGTTGGTTATAGCGTTCTGCTAAATGTCGTGAGAGAGGGGTGCGGGAATGACCTCGGAGAAGTCGTAGTCGTGCCAACGCTCGGCCGTGTAGTCCAGCAATGAGCGTATCTCATCGGGGTCGTAACTTGTGACAAGTTTCATCCTCGTCTGCTTGAAGTCGGGAAGGCCCTTGAAGTAGTTGGAGAAGTGGCGGCGCATCTCGATAATGCCCACAAAGTCGCCCTTGGCAGCCAGCGAGAGGTCCAAGTGGTGCTTGGCAATCTCCACACGCTCGGGCACCGAAGGCTGGGGCATCTCCTCTCCGGTGGCAATGAAGTGTTTGCACTCACGGAAAATCCAGGGGCGACCGTATGTCGCGCGGCCAATCATCACAGCGTCAACACCATACCTGTCGAAGCACTCCGCCGCACGGCGCGCCGTGGTCACATCGCCGTTGCCGATGATGGGGATATGGATTCGGGGGTTGTTTTTCACCTTGCCAATGAGGCTCCAATCGGCCTCGCCACGATACATCTGCGCTCGGGTACGGCCGTGAATCGTCAGGGCCTGGATGCCCACATCCTGCAACCTCTCGGCAATCTCCTCGATATTCTTGTTCTCGTCGTCCCAGCCGAGCCTTGTCTTGACCGTCACGGGAAGTTTCACGGCCTGGACAATCTGGCGGGTCATCTCCACCATCAGGGGCACATCCTTCATCATACCGCTACCCGCACCTCGGCCCGCAATCTTCTTCATCGGGCAGCCGAAGTTGATATCGATAACATCGGGATTGGCCCTCTCGGCGAGTTTTGCAGCCTCAACCATAGGCTCAATCAGGTGGCCGTAGATCTGGATAGCTACGGGCCTTTCGGAGTCGGACACATTGAGTTTGCGGAATGTCTTCTCGGCCCCGTGGAACAGACCGTCGGACGACACGAACTCGGTGGTGACCATATCGGCACCAAACTCCTTGCAGAGCTGACGGAACGAGGGGTCGGTGACATCCTCCATAGGTGCCAAAAAAAGTGGCTTTTCGCCAAAATCTATATTGCCAATCTTCACAGTGTGCTAATTTTGCCCCAAAAATAGTTATATTTGCGCTCTAAACAATGAACAAGAACAAAAATAGATAGAATTATGACCATCGAACAGACAATTCTCAGTGCTGTAACAGCCACCGTAGAGAAGCTCTACGGCCCTCTGGAGGGCGTTCAGCTGCAGCTCCAGAAGACTCGCAAAGAGTTCACGGGCGACTACACTCTCGTAGTCTTCCCCTTGCTCAAGCGCAGCCGCAAATCGCCCGACGCCACCGCCGCCGAGATCGGCGAGGCTCTGGTGGCAGAGTGCCCCCTTGTGGAGAGCACCAACACCATCAAAGGCTTTTTGAATATCTCCCTGAAGGCCGACTTCTGGCTCCAGGAGTTTGGCAAGATTGCCTCCACAGAGAACTATGGCGTAGCCCCCAGCAACGGCAAGACCGTGATGGTGGAGTACTCCTCGCCCAACACCAATAAGCCCCTTCACTTGGGCCACATCCGCAACAACCTCCTGGGCTACTCCGTGGCTCAGATTCTGGAGGCTTGTGGCTACCGAGTAATCAAGGCAAACCTGGTGAACGACCGTGGCATCCACATCTGCAAGAGTATGCTCGCTTGGCAGCTCTACGGCCAGGGTGAGACCCCCGAGTCGAGCGGTATGAAGGGCGACCACCTGGTGGGCAAGTACTATGTAGAGTTCGACAAGCACTACAAGGCCGAGGTGAAGGCACTTGTAGAGGGTGGTATGGACGAGGAGATGGCCAAGAAGGAGGCTCCCATTATGAAGGAGGCTCGCACTATGCTCCAGAAGTGGGAGGCCCACGATCCCGAGGTTTATGGCCTCTGGGAGAGGATGAACGGCTGGGTTTATGAGGGCTTCGACGCCACCTATAAGGCTATGGGCGTTTCGTTCGACAAGGTATACTACGAGTCGCAGACCTACCTACTCGGTAAGGACATTGTGGCCGAGGGCCTCGACAAGGGTGTCTTCTACCGCCGCGAGGATGGCTCCGTATGGATCGACCTTACGGCCGACGGTCTGGACGAGAAACTGCTGTTGCGTGGCGATGGCACCAGCGTATATATGACTCAGGACCTCGGCACGGCACTCTCGCGCCAGAGGGATGAGAGCCTCGATGGCATCATCTATGTTGTGGGCAACGAGCAGAACTACCACTTCCAGGTGCTCAAACTCGTTCTGAAGAAGATGGGCTATGCTTGGAGCGACGACATTTTCCACCTCTCCTACGGTATGGTGGAGCTGCCCGAGGGCAAAATGAAGTCGAGGGAGGGTACGGTTGTGGATGCCGACGACCTGATTGAGGCGATGGTCACCACCGCACGCGAGATGAGCGAGGAGCTCGGCAAGCTCGACGGTATGACCCCCGAGGAGCAGGCAGAGATTGCACATATCGTTGGTCTTGGCGCACTCAAGTACTTCATCCTCAAGGTGGACCCCAAGAAGACTATGCTCTTCAACCCCCGCGAGAGTATCGACTTCAACGGCAACACAGGCCCCTTCATCCAGTACACCTATGCCCGTATCCGCTCGGTGCTCCGCAAGGCTGCCGAGGCAGGTGTAGAGGGTAAGATTGCAGAGAACCTTCAGCTGATTGCTGAGGAGGTGGAGATTGTGAAGTACCTCTCCGACTTCCCCCAGACAGTTCTTCAGGCAGGTGCTACCTACTCGCCCAGCGTCATCGGTGCCTATGTCTACGACCTGGCCAAGATGTACAACAGCTACTACCACGACCACTCCATCCTGCGCGAGGAGAGGGCCGAGGTTAGGGAGTTCCGTGTGGCTCTGAGTGCTGTGGTTGCCGATATCATCGGCCGCGGTATGGCTCTGATGGGTATCTCCGTTCCCGAGCGAATGTAGAGAGTATATTTGCAATCTCCATAACAAAAAAGGGACCCATCATCGGGTCCCTTTTTATTATGCCTTGCCTTCTGCACTACTGCCTGGGGATAGATGAGGCCTTGATGGTGAAGAAGTTGTTGTCGTTCTTCAGCAGGCGGTACTCGCCGTGGGAGCTCCAACCTGCAGGGCGGTCCTTAATCTCCATATCCTCGCCCGTGTCGTTGGACACATAGGGTGCAATGCGCGACTGCCACGAGGTGATGCGACCATAGCTCGAGTTGAAATCGAACAGGCCGCGTGAGGGGTCAATCAGCTCATTGAGGTACTCCACATACATCTCCCTATAGTCGGCAAACTGGAGAATCTTGGCCACCAGAGGGTTCTTGTTGCCATCGCCCCACGCCAATGGATCGTGGCGACCCGCATCGCTCTGCACACCGCAGTGGTTGGTGGTGCCCAGCGAGTTGTCGTAGTCGTAGGGGATGAAGAAGAGTTTGTAGCCCTCGTTGCCATCCTTATTGAAGTAGAGGTAGTAGTTGTTGGAGTTGTTCCAGTAGTCATCCCACATACCAACCACAACATTCACAGCATAGGTCTTCAGGAACAGAGGCATATCGATAGTCGTACCGAGCCAATCGTGAAGCTCCTGACCGCTCTTGGAGTTGAGCTTGCGGATGAAGTCCTGGAGCTGCGACTTGGCCGAGGAGAAGCTGTTGTGCTCGGTCTTGAGCTCATAGCTCCACTCCTGGTCGGTATCCTGGTCGAGGCCAAACTTGTGCTCCTCGTTGTAGGTCTTCAGGTCGGCAGGGCCCGTGTGGGCATAGGTACACTTCCAGAGGTTACCCTTATGGCCTCCGAAGAGATCGGAGCGCACCTCGAGATACTCGTCGTCGATGGTCTCGAGCATACCATAGACGCCATAGTAAGCGGGCTTGTCGTCGCCCTCCACGTGGATCCAGAAGCGGCAATAGATGTCGCGAATGGCGGTCCAAACACCATAGCGACGGAACAGGTCGTAGCAGTAGACCTCCCTCACATAGGCGGGGTCGTCCTTGAACCACTTCAGGTGCACCTTCCTCACACCACCGATGGTGTGCTCGGCGTCCTTATGGAACTTACGGAAGTTAATCTGGGTGTGGAAGTGGTGCCAATCCGCATTATTCCTCTTGTGCATCTCGCCACCATTGCCCTCGGGACGACGGCGCGAGGTGTTGCCCCTCAGTCGCCAGCCAGCCTCTTCGAAGTGGAAGACATCCTCGCCATTGTCGAAGGTCACATCGCCCCTGAAATACTGCTTCGTGCCGCTATTCTGGTCGTAGGCCTTGAGCATCTTGTTCCACTCGTCCTCCTTGACTGTAAGGGTGATATTGGGCATCTTGCTCTCGTTCCACACATAGCTCACAGCCTCGGCAAGCGACGAGGTGCCAATGTCGGGGTTGCTACCATTGTTCTCACCCGTACCGGGGGTATCCTCTTCCTCCTTCTTATCCTCGAACTCCACGGTATTTACAAACTGGCTCTTCTTCTCGCCCTCGTTGCTCACGCCGGGGGTGGCACTCTCCACTACCCACCATTCGCCACCATCGGGCATACGGGCAGCCACCTCGAAGGTGTGCTCCACATCGCCATCCCAAGTGTCATCCACACGGGCAGGCTTCTGGGCCGAGTTGACAAAGTAGTCCACCCTGTCGCCCTCGGCATTTACCAACACCAGAAGGAGCGACTTCTTGCCCGAGATACCCGACTCACTAACGCCCAGCGAGGTGCCGGCATAGGTGTTGTCCTTGCCCTTGCAGGAGAGCACAGCATAGCCACCACCGGGCAAAATGGTGCCCTCGGGCACTGCATAGGCCTCCAGACCCGAAGCGTCATTCAGAGGTGAGGTGCCATTCTTGAGGATGGTCCAGCCGCTCAGATCCACGCTCTGGGTTGACTTGTTGTAGAGTTCGATGTACTTGGCATCGGTGTTAATCTCGTTGAGATAGATCTCGCCCTTGCCAAAGACGCCTTCGCCCTCGAAGAGGGTGCAGGAGGTCGCCATCAGCGAGAGGGCTACGATTAAGAGGTAGATTCTTTTCATCATTCTAAAATTGTTCTTTTTATATATTTTTCTCATTTTTCTCTCTCATTTGCTTAGAACATACCGCTGTTCAGATCCACCCTTAGGGCGATGCGTTGCTGCCAGCCCCAATGTGCGCCATCGTAGTGGTGAACAGAGGAGATCCTCAACGACACTCCGCCCGAAAGGCGAGGCTCATAGTAGAGCTCCAGGCGGTTGTAGAAGCCGCTCTTGCCCACACGGTAGAATGGGTCGCCCGAGTAGAGCGACGAGCCATAGATGCCACCCTCGGCATCCTCATAGGGCGAGTTCCAATAGGGCATCAGGTTGTCGCCCTTGTAGAAGGTGTCCTCCACACCCACAGCACCTCTTCGCATCTTCAGCGAGAGTTCATAGCCGCCGGGCAGAGTGGGTGTGCCGATGTAGTGGCGATCGTTCTGGTAGCCCTGGAGCCACGAGGCCTGCAGGGTGAACTGATCCAGATTGGTGATGCTGCCAAGACTAAGTCCGATGTAGATGTTAGCCAAGCCGTTATCCACAACCCCCTTGGCCGTGTCGCTTGCGGCGTGGTGGTGGAGCATCATATTGAAGCCCGCATAGGAGTAGTTCTTGTGTGCCTCGCTGGCAAAAAGGAGCGTGAACATCTCCCTTCTTGAGGGTGAGCGCAGACCATTCCAGTCACACGCCAACTCGGCAAACCAATAGGAGCCCATATAGCGTATCATAGCACCCTCAATGGTGGGGTGGAAGAAGGAATAGGTATCCTCGAAGGTGGCACGCGAATAGTTACCACTGAGCTTATTGCGAGGGAAAAGGCCGAGCGAAGTGCGAAAGCGTCTGGAGGAGTAGTCGTAGTAGGCCACAAACTCGGGCTCGCCGAAGAACTTCTCGCTACCCATATCGGAGTGGAGGTTGGCGCCCGCCATCAGCGAGTGGCCACCGCCCCAACTGAGTCCCACCTCGGGCAGCAGGTTGGCACCAAAGATGGTCGTCGAGGGCACCACCATTTTGCTCGGGTCGCCATACTCGCGATTGTCGAACCTGAAGTCGAAATCCACATCCCATACGACCTCCTGGGCCACAGCCGTGGCCTGAGTGGCTGCCCAGAGAAGCAGCACGGACAAAAGTATGTACCTGATAGCTCTTTTCACGGCACAAAAGTAATCTTTTTTATCCTTATTTTCCACAAACATAGTATATTTGTGGAGATAAACCACCAAAGCTATGAAAGATTTCTTCGACTCCGTGGCGGTCTCAATGACCGTATGTGACCTTGAGGGCAAGGTCGTATATCAGAACAAGCGTGCCGTAGAGGCACTCGGTGAGGCTCGTGGTCACTCGCTCCAGGAGTGTCATCAGCCCGCCTCGTGGCAAATGATTCAGCAGATGCTCTCCGAGGGTAAAACCAATGCCTACACCATCGAGAAGCGAGGTGTGCGCAAACTCATCTACCAGACACCCTGGTATGAGCAGGGCAAAGTGGCGGGTCTTGTGGAGTACTCCATCGTGCTGCCCGAGAATATGCCCCACAAGGTAAGGGGCTAACTCCCCCACTCCACACATAGTAAAAATAGTGCGACCCCGAAAAGCGGGGGTCGCACTATTTTTATAGGTGTGGTTATTTCACCAAACACACGCTAAGGCTTTATTCAAAAACCTAAGTCTATTTTGCAGACTGACAAAATTTTACATTCCCCCTAAATCCCCCTTTGACAAAGGGGGACTTGGTCAAAGAGCCAAGCTCTTTGAGGGGATATTCCGTCTGACAATCAGCGTTTTACCGTGTGGTGACAGGTTATTTAACTGATACCACAAAGGTTGCATTGCGGCTGCTTTGGCCCTTGGTCATTCGCTGGGCACGCTGCAGCTTACTCTCCCTTGCGACCTCGGCGGCCTCGCGAGCAACGCCACAGTCCGAAACCACAACGGGTTTTGCACCCTTCTCAACCTCGGCCCTCTGGCCAACACCACCAAGCTGCTCGAGGGGTTTCCACTCGGCAATGGGGGCCGCCATACTGCGGGTAGTGGGGTCGAAGAAGATGTCGGGCGAAGCACCACCACCCTTCATACAAGCGAAGGGACGACGGAAGATGTGGCTGAACCTGCCGTTGTGGTCGTAGGCAATAGCACACATTGTGTAGATCTCGGGGGTGCCATAGGGATCATCCTCGTTATAGGTGAGGGTGAAGAGTGTCGAGTCGTAGTAGCAGCCATCCTGGGGCAGATACTCAATGAAGATCGAGTCGGGATAGGCCTCGGGATCCGAAAGGTCGCCACCGTAGATGGTGTAGTAGTAAACCGAGTAGTCACCACGAATGTTGATGGTTGCGGGCAGCAGGGCGTCGCCATACTGCAGATACTCGCGGTAGTTCCTATAGCCTGCGCTCACGAGCTCCTGGATGTCGAAGTAGGGCTCGAAATCGACGCTCACCTCAATGTCGGCATACTCTACCTCCTTGGTGCGGAAAGGCTCACTGAAGGTCACATCCGACAAGAACTCGCCACTCTCGTAGTCCATAATCACAACTGCAACCCTATACTCGGTGTTGGGATAGAGGCCGAGGATGGTCTCGCTGGCCACACCCTGATCCAGGCGCCACGAAGCAAAAGCGGCAAAGTCGCCCTCGTACCACTCATCAATAATCACATCGGTGATGTAGTCCTTAACACCCTGTGCGTCGTACCTTACATCGAAGATGTTCCAATAGTAGTGGTGGCCATCGTCGGAGGGGGTAACCTGCACCCAAGCCTCCTCGGTGTCGGCCGAAATCTCAAACTCAAAGGTGCAATCATTGGGGTCGTTGGAGCGGCCGGTCGAGAACTTCTCACGAAGGATGTAGTCGGTAGTCTGCACACCTGCGAGGTAGCCGAAGCATACAAATGTGTAGCTCACATTGGGCTCCAGACCCCTGAAGGTGCGGGTCTTATTGCCCGAGTAGGTGTACTCCGAGAGGAGATAGTCGTAGTTGTAGGTGAGATACTCAAAGAGCACCTCGTCGTTCATACCCTCGATGTCGCTGCTCTTGACGGGGAGGATGACATAGGTGTCGCTATTGGTGGTGGTGACGGTTGCGTCGGCCGACGACCTGGTCACATTGGTAACAGTCAGCGTGAGCTGGTTGTCCGAAGGGGGCACAGGCTGCGAGGTGTACTCAAAGCTGGACACCTGGCCGATAAGGTCGCAGTTCTCGTTCCACTTGGCCGCAAAGAAGATGTAGTCGGTGGAGCCGTTGCAGGGCATCTGCTCGTCGAACAAACGGCCCGTCTGGTTGAAGATGGGATAGAAGTCGCCACGCTCCGAGATGAACTCATACTCGATGAGTACCTCGATATTAGCATCAATCTCGCCCTTCTGGATTGCCTCACGCAGGTCGGTGGTGCCATAGATCTCCATCCAGTGCTCCACATCGCTCTTCTCAGCCACACCAAAGTAATAAGGTACGCCCGTGTGCGAGGGGGTAACATCGAAGAACATAATGTGGTTCTCCTCCATCACATTGAACTCAAAGGTCAGATCGCCATCCCAAGCATCCTCGGTGGTGAAAGCCTGGGACACAACCTCGGTGGTACGCTCACCCTTGGTGGTGATACCGTAGGCATAGACCACATACTCCGTGTTGGGCTCCAGACCCTCGAAGAGGATGTTCTCAATGGTGCCCACAGCCAGGGCCTCCGTGAGGTACTCCTCGAGCGAGAGGTCCCTAATCTCGGCCAGGTAGGCGAAGTACTCAAGGTTGTCGTCGAACAGAGCCGCATCGGACCTCATAGAATCGAAGTAGGCCTTGGAGCTCACCATAGGAATCCAGGTCATCTCGGGATCGTTCACAAACACCGAGAAGTAGAGATCGGCAGCGGTCACATCGAGCACCTCCAGACGCAAGGGGGTGTCGTAGCACGACTGGGTAACCTCAATGGTGACATTCTCGGCACCCTTGTAGGAGATGGTGATAGTGGCCGTGCGGGCCTCCTTATCGGGGTTCTCCGAGGCCGAAATCTCAATAGTGCGCACCTTGTTGGTGTTCACCGAGAGCCACTCTGCCTCGTAGGAGGTAGCAATCTTCTCGCCCTCGAGCGCATTCTCCACAAGGTAGGCAACCGAAACGGCCGCACCATTGGAGTTGAGAGTCACCTCACTCTGGCCCAACTTGATAGCGGGAGCAGGTATCTCGGGCTCCTCCTGGCAAGCCCACAGGCCGGCCACCAGAGCCATTGACAGCAAAATTTTACTAAAAGTCTTCATATTCTTTTCTTAGGTTTGTTTTAGTTATAAGCATACTCTACGCTACCACCCACGGGGCAGATGGTGCAATTGACAAGCTCCATAGCGCCATTGCCATCCTCCTTTGCCACAAAGATGACAAGCTCACAGTTGCCGAGCACCCACTTATCATTCACCTGGGCCGAGAGAATGGTCGCGCAGTTCTCACCCGCCTTGACCACACCTACACTCTTGCCATAGAGGCGCTCGTTGCGGCTCTCGCCTGCCATCTCGCGCAAGCAGTTGCTGTGCATATGCTGCCACGAAGCCGTAGCGCCACTCTGTGTGCCGT
Source organism: Tidjanibacter sp. (assembly GCA_017628675.1). GTDB lineage: Bacteria > Bacteroidota > Bacteroidia > Bacteroidales > Rikenellaceae > Tidjanibacter. The sequence goes on along the minus strand of JAGBYS010000023.1, from coordinate 1,117 downwards.
GGATGTTATCCTCGAGCACCCACACACCCACTCGGTAGTTGCCCTCAACGGCAGCCTTGAGCTCAATGTGGGCGTAGATGGTGCCATCAATCTCCACCGAGGAGGCAGCCATACCCACATCGGCCCTCTCCTCGTGGAAGAGGTCGATGCAGTTCTTCATACTCTGCAACTCGCCCAGGAACTTGTCGGCCTCGAAGAAGTTGAACGACACCCAGGGGTAGGCTTTAGCCTTGAGTGTGGAGGAGAGAATCGTAGCCGCCGAGCTGTAGGCGTTGTCGTCCTCGTTGTATGAGTGGGAGGCGATGTGCACATACTTCGAGGCGTAGTTCTCGTCCTCTGCCAGGCGCTTGAGGCTGTTCATCACATCGGGGCAGTTGGGACACGCGGTACCGGTGTGCTGCACCAGAAGGATGTTGTGCTCGAAGTCGGTGCTTGCCTTGTTGGGGTCGGCAGGGATGTCGGCCACACCGCTAACGGCATTGATGTTCACATCGTTAGACACCTCAAGACCATAGAGCGCATAAAGCACATAGTCGCCCGCCTCGGCAGCCGTGAAGTTCACGGTGCCCAGGGGCTGATCGCTGGTGGAGGTGTAAATATCAGCCTTGTCGCTGATGTCGTGGATCATTCCGCTATCGTCGGTCAGAAGTACCGTGAGGGTAGCCACATCGGTGCCGTTGGCACGGATGATGTCTCGACTGGATATGAGAGAAATTTTGCCCGAAAGGTTGCCTTCGTCCTCGCCACCATCGGGACCCTGCCCCTCGCAAGCGACCGAGAAAGCCACCATTGCGAAGGCTACAAATAGATTGAGAATCTTTTCCATTCTGCTAATGCTAAATTGGATTTTGGTTTTTAGTGTCAGTATATTGGTGTCAAAGGTAAGTTTTTTTTCGCAAAATGCAAATTTCTCCACCGCTCTGCGCTCCATACAGCCCCACGCCCCTCCTCTGTGTAGTAAAAACACAGCGTGGACAACGACAACACTTCGCCTAAAGTACATCTGATGGGGTTTGGTAGAGATTTGTGCACATATAATCAGCATTTCACGAGCGAAAATATTATCTTTGCAAAAATCATTTTGCCTCCTCGCCGTAAAGGGAGGCAACCAGAAAAT
>JAGBYS010000246.1 GCA_017628675.1 Tidjanibacter sp. | reverse complement strand
TCCTTTTTGGTTGTAACATTGTCTTATCTTATTTAGAAGTGTTCCTTATTTGTTGTTATTGTTTCTCCTGCGCTTGCGGTCGCCGCGGGGTTTGCCACCACGCTGCTCACCCTGTGCAGGACCTGCTACGGACGATGCACCTGCGATCTCGAAGAGGTCACGCTTGCCATAAACCTCACCTACGCAGATCCAAACCTTTACGCCAAGAAGACCAACTTTGGTCAGAGCCTCAGCCAGGCAGTAGTCTACATCGGCACGGAAAGTGTGCAGAGGAATACGACCCTCTTTGTAGGTCTCGCTACGAGCCATCTCGGCACCACCAATACGGCCGCTGATCTGGATCTTGATACCCTCAGCACCCATACGCATAGTCGAAGCGATGGTGGTCTTGATTGCGCGACGGTACGAAACACGGCCCTCGAGCTGGCGAGCCAACTGGTTGGCAACGATCACAGCGTCGATCTCGGGACGCTTAACCTCAAAGATGTTGATCTGAACCTCTTTGCCGGTGAGTTTCTTGAGCTCCTCTTTCAGCTTGTCAACCTCCTGACCACCTTTACCGATAATCAAACCGGGACGAGCGGTGCTGATGGTAACGGTCACGAGCTTCAGGGTGCGCTCAATGATGATTTTCGAGATGCTAGCCTTTGCAAGACGGGCATTCAGATAGGTACGAATTTTCGAGTCCTCAACCAAGCGGGTTGAAAAATCTTTACCGCCGTACCAGTTGGAATCCCAACCACGGGTGATACCAAGACGGTTTGCAATTGGATTAACTTTCTGTCCCATCTTCTTACTCAGCTGCTTTTGTTTCTACTACCATTTTATCTACAATAATCGTAACGTGGTTCGAACGCTTACGAATGCGGTGTGCACGACCCTGGGGTGCGGGCTGGATGCGTTTGAGCATACGGCCACCATCAACCTTGATCTCTTTAACACAGAGCTTGGTATCCTCCAGGCGCTCGTTGGGGTTCTTAGCCTCCCAGTTGGCAATTGCCGAACGGAGAAGTTTCTCCAACCTCACCGAAGCCTCTTTCTTCGAGTAACGGAGAAGTGCCAATGCTTTATTTACCTCTACGCCGCGAACGGTGTCGGCAACGATACGCATCTTGCGGGGCGAGGTAGGGCAATCACGCAGCGAGGCAACTGCCACCTGCTTCTTTGCGGCCTTGAGTTTCTCGGCCATTTGATATTTTCTTGCTCCCATATCCTACTTTATTTTTTTCTGTTACCGGCGTGACCGCGGAAGGTGCGTGTGGGGGCGAACTCTCCCAGTTTGTGGCCTACCATATTTTCAGTTACATACACGGGTATAAACTTGTTACCGTTGTGTACAGCAATTGTCTGACCTACGAAGTCGGGCGAAATCATACTGGCCCTCGACCAAGTCTTGATTACGGTCTTCTGATTGCTCTCGTTCTGAGCGATAACCCTCTGTTCGAGTTTGGGCTCAATGAACGGTCCTTTTTTAAGTGAACGACTCATTATGCTACTATTTTATTATTTTGACTTCTTTGAGATAATGAATTTGCTGGTGGTCTTCTTAGGATTGCGAGTCTTGTAACCCTTAGCCAACAGACCTTTGCGCGAACGGGGGTGACCACCGCTTGAACGACCTTCACCACCACCCATGGGGTGATCAACAGGGTTCATAGTCACACCACGGTTGTGAGGCCTGCGACCCAACCAACGTTTCCTACCGGCTTTACCGTGCTGTTCGAGGCTGTGGTCGGGGTTCGATACAGCACCGACAGTTGCGCGGCAAGTGCAGAGAACCATACGGGTCTCTCCCGAAGGAAGTTTAATAATAGCATATTTACCCTCGCGAGCCAAGAGCTGTGCGTAGGTACCAGCCGAACGTGCCAAAACAGCACCCTGACCGGGGTAGAGCTCAATTGCGTGGATAATGGTACCAAGGGGAATGTTTGCAAGAAGCAAAGTGTTACCAACCTCGGGTGCAACGCCCTCGCCGCTCAATACAGTCTGACCTACTTTCAAGCCGTTGGGAGCCAAAATGTAGCTCTTCGAGCC
>JAGBYS010000245.1 GCA_017628675.1 Tidjanibacter sp. | reverse complement strand
GGTCGGTTAGACCTTAGACATTAGACTTTAGACAACAAAAACCAGAGGCGGGTTACAGTTTTGTAACCCGCCTCTGGTTTTTGTCTATCTACACATTCTCGGTTAGTTTGCGCACGAGTTTATAGTTATACAAAAACTCCTTGGCCAGCACCCTCAGTACCGTATAGGCGGGGATGGCCACCAGCATACAGAAGATACCAAAACAGGAGCCCGCAACAAGCGTCACAAGGAATATCTCCAGCGGATGGGCATTGACCTGCTGCGAGAAGACACGAGGCGAGATGAAGTAGTTATCTACAGCCTGAGCGAGCAGGATAGTGCCCGCAAGCACCAACATCACATATCCCAACCCCATAGTCGCAGTGGTCGAGAAACTTAGGCCCGCCAAGGCGCTCAGCACAAAGCCCACCCAGGGGCCCACATAAGGGATAATATTGAACACGCCCTCGATAACTCCAACAAAGAATGCGTCCTGCACCCTAAAGCCAAAGAGGATGAGCACAACTGCCACCACCAACATCATAATGGTCATCTGCAACACCACGCCAATGAAGTAGCGCGAGAGCAGTTGGGTGATGGACTCCACGGCCCTCTCTACCCTATCCTCATACCTCGTGGGGACAACCGCCCTCAGCATATTGACAAACAGGTGCTCCTCCTTCATAAAGTAGAAGGAGATGAACGAGATGCTCACAGCAGCCACAACGACACTGCCGGCCACCGAGAAAACAGACGACACAATGTTGCCCACCGTGCCCTCACTCACCCACTCCTTGATCTGCGAGGCAAAAGACTCGGTGAGCGACTGCTGCGAAATGGTCACATTGAAATACTTCTGCAGGAAGTGGCCGAGGTCTGCCATAGGCTCACTCAAGGGGGCAAAGAGGCTCTGGTAGTCCAGGTGTGCCAGGTCATTAATCTTGCCCGAGATGAGCGGGATGAAGAGCACAAAGAAGAGCAATATCACTACCCACACCGCAAGCACTCCCAAAGCGGCCGCCAGCCAGCGAGGCACATTGCGGCCAAAGAGTTTCACACTCGACACCCTGGACACAAGCGGTCTGCACATAATGGCGAGCACTCCTGCCACCAACACATAGAGCACAATATCGCCAAAGAACCAAAAAACGGCAACGGCGGCCACAAGTGCCACCGCTCCAAGTATATATCGACTCAAATTCTGCATAGTTCTCTCTCAATTTTACTGCCCCAACAGTCTACAACCTCACCAGAGGAGTCTGGGTGCCAACAACCTTCTGACCAATTTCCACGAGCACCTTGCTATCAACGGGCACAAACAGATCGACCCTCGAGCCAAACTTTATGCAACCCACCTTCTGGTTCTGCTCCAGCCTATCGCCCTCCTGTGGGTAGCAGACAATGCGGCGTGCAATCCAACCTGCAATCTGGCGGAAGGCCACCGTCTTGCCGCTATCGGTCCTCAGCCCCACCGTGGTGTGCTCATTCTCGGCCGAGCTCTTGGGCTGCCAAGCCAGGTGATAGTCGCCCTGGAAGTGGTCCTTATAGATAACCTCTCCATCGATGGGCGACCAATTGACGTGGACATTATAGAAGTTCATATAGACCGATAGTTGCAGGCAACGACCTCCCATAAACTCAGGGCCCTCGACCTCCTCGATAACCACAATCTTGCCATCGGCAGGTGCAAAGAGCACATCGGCCTCTCGCAGCAGTGGCCTTTGGGGCTCACGGAAAAAGCGCACAAAGAAGATGATGCGCCACACCAGAAAGGCATCCACCAGCGCCAGCACCCACCACGCCCAATCGTACTTGAGGGCTGTGGCGGTCACCACCGCAATAATAATCACAAAGACAATGGTATTTATCCTAATACCCTCTCGTCCTTCGGGGTTTATTCTCATAGTCCAAAAATCATCATATAAACATATGCTACGGGGGCAGCAATGAGCAGAGCGTCGAACCTATCGAGCATACCGCCGTGACCGGGAATCAGATTGCCCGAGTCCTTCACTCCGCACTCCCTCTTAATCTTCGATTCGAGCAGATCACCTGCAACGCCCGCAAGCGCTACAGCCAGACCCAGACCTCCCCACAAGTAGATATTACCCTCCATCATATAGCCCGCAGCCATAGCAAAGGCCACCGCAAACAGCAGACCTCCTGCAAGGCCCTCCCACGACTTCTTGGGCGAAATCGAGGGGCACATCTTATGTTTGCCGATGGAGCAACCCACCAGGTAGGCGAAGATGTCGTTGATCCACACCGTAAAGATAATCATAAGCACTCGGGCGGGCTCCCACTCGCCCTTCACACCACCAATGAGCATCAGCAGCGTCATAGGCAGAGCCACATAGAGAAGCGAGAGCGACGAGAGTGCGCCATTTTCGAGCGTATGGTTGCTTTTCCTGAAGACCTCAACGATGAAGATTGTGGGAACGAAAAGCACACCCACAAGCAACATCAGCGGGTCGGGATTCAGAGCCACACCCGTCACCCATCCACCTGCAAGGCCAATGGTGAGGAAGTAGTTACACTCCACCTCCGAGAGGCGTTTGGAGGCCATACTCATAAGTTCGGTAATTGCGCCCACCGTGATGAGCGTAAAGACCACAGCCGTAGGCCAAGGGCCCCACAGCACCGAGCCCACAACCACAATTCCGAGAATAGCACCACTCAGTGTGCGAAGACCCAGATTCTTACCCCTCAGACTCATATCTACCTCCTAACTTTATTTGTTCTACTCTTCGGTTTCGACATAATTAACCTCGGCGCCCTTATACTCAGCCTCGGGCTCCTCGGTGCTTGTTGCGGCCGCCTGTTTTGCAGCCTCCTCGGCCTCCTTTTCGAGCTCCTTCTTGCGCTTACCGAAGATGCGCTCCAGGTCGTCGGCAAAGACTACCTCCTTCTCCAAGAGAAGTTCGGCAAGAGTCCTGAGCCCCTCGCGATTCTCAGTGAGCACCTCCACAGCACGCTCATAGGCCCTATCAATGAGCGCCTTAGCCTCCTTATCAATAAGCTGGGAGGTTTCGTCACTATAGGGTTTCGAGAACGAGTAGTCGCTCTGGCCTGTCGAGTCGTAGTAGGAGCGGTTGCCCACGCTCTCGCTCATACCATAGTAGCTTACCATCGCATAGGACATCTTGGTGGCACGCTCCAGGTCGTTGAGTGCTCCTGTAGAAATCTCGCCAAAGGTGAGCTGCTCGGAGGCCCTACCTGCCAAGAGCGACGACATCTCGTGCATCATCTGCTCGGTGGTGGTTATCTGGCGCTCCTCGGGCAGGTACCACGCAGCACCCAAGGCCCTACCTCGGGGGATGATGGTCACCTTCACAAGTGGATTGGCGTGCTCCAAGAGCCAGCTAACAGTGGCGTGGCCCGCCTCGTGGTAGGCGATGGTGCGTTTCTCGGCAGGGGTAATCACCTTGCTCTTCTTCTCCAGACCGCCAATAATGCGATCCACAGCGGCAAGGAAATCCTCCTTGTCGATTGCCTTCTTATCGTGGCGTGCGGCAATCAGAGCCGCCTCATTGCACACATTTGCTATGTCGGCACCCGAGAACCCGGGAGTCTGCTTGGCCAAAAACTCCACATTCACATCGTCGGCGAGTTTCAGTTTGCGCATATGCACACCAAAGATAGCCTCGCGCTCCTTCAGCTCGGGAAGGCCCACATCTATCTGCCTATCAAACCTACCTGCACGCATCAGTGCCTTATCCAGAATATCCACACGGTTGGTGGCGGCCAGCACAATCACACCCGAGTTGGAGCCGAAGCCGTCCATCTCCGTGAGCAACTGATTGAGGGTATTCTCCCTCTCGTCATT
>JAGBYS010000244.1 GCA_017628675.1 Tidjanibacter sp. | reverse complement strand
TAGCCTTGAAGTTAACAATGGGTTTGTCGCTCTGTGCCGACTTGGTGGTAACAACGATTACACCACCCGATGCCGAAGCACCATAGAGTGCGGTAGCAGCTGCATCCTTCAGAATGGTGATGGTCTCAACATCGTTGGGGTTGAACGAACCGCCAGCAACACCATCAACTACATACAGAGGACCTGCACCTGCGGTAATCGAACCTGTACCACGGATGCGGATGTCGGCTGCCTCACCGGGCTGACCCGAAGCGCTCATTACGAGCACACCTGCTGCCTTACCCTGGAGCATACTACCTACATCGCTGGTGGTCAAGTCGTTCAGAGCCTCGCTGTCGAGCGATACGATAGAGCTCGAGATCTCGGCTTTCTTCTGGGTGGTGTAACCCAGAACGACTACCTCCTCAATCGACTTTGCGTCAACTGTCATTCCAACATTAATGGTGGTACGACCGCCAACTTTCTCTTTCACGGGGTTGTAACCGAGGTAGTCGAACGTAATATTATCGTTCGAGCCTACCAACAGAGAATAGTGACCGTTACCATCAGTAGTGGTACCCGAACCGCTGTCGGAGATAATAGTTACACCGATCAGTGGCTGACCGCTCTCTGCGTCAGCAACAGTACCTTTCACCTCAACCTTCTGTGCAAAGGCAGGAACTGCCAGCAGCATCAGAGTCAGGGCTGCCAGACCGCTACGAAGAGCCATCATAAAGCGTGAATTCTGTTTCATCTGATTTGAGTTTTAAAAAATTAGTAATTAAAGTTATTTGTGTGTTGTATTTGTTTTCTCAAACTTGCCAGACACTCCTTCCTGCAACCCTACTACAGGAGGTCATTCAGACCAACCAGGTTGAAGGCTACGAAGTATTTGTCCATATCGCGCTCGATGCGGCTCAGCACAACCTCCTCTGCGTCGATACCAACGCGACCGAGGTTTGCAAAGAGCTGTGCCCTTGCGGCCAGAGCCTCGGGGTGCTGCCAGATGTAGCGGCAACCGGTCTGCACAAGCCACAGACGGCGATCTGCTGCCAAGTCCTCGAATGCTACACCCTGCTCGTCATCCTGCAGCCACTTGAGCCAACGGCCCGAGTCGCGCACCAGACGGGTGAGCACTGCGATAATCTCCGAGCGAACAGCAACCTTACCCTCGGCGTCGAGTTTGTTCTCAACCTCCTCGAGCTCGGCCAGAGCCTCATACTCACCGATGGTGAACTCGGGGCCCACATTTGCTGCACCCATACCGGTCAGAGGATACTCCTCGGGATTGCTTACACCGTCGGTGTAGTGACCTTTGATGTAGCTGCCATAGGGGCGTACCTTAGCGGTGAGTTTGCGAGCAACCTCGGGATCGAAGACGGTGGTGTGGAGGTCGGTACCAACCTTACCTACGATGAAGCAAGGCCATACATCGGCCAAACCAACAGCCTCCAGACCCTTCTTGAGCTCCACGATGAAGGTGTCGAAGGTGGTATCGTCGGCCAGACCGCCGTGAACCTCCTCGGTACCTACCTCATAGGAGATGGGGGCATAGCCGTTCTCCTTGCGGAATTTCTCAACGTGGGCGATGAGCTCAACGGTGCGAGCTGCAACGACGCGGATGTCGATAGTCTCACCCTTGGGGACATTGATGTCCACGGTGGGGTCAACGTGGATCAGGTCGTAGCCTGCTGCCACTGCTGCCTCGAACGACTCCTTAACGCCCTGCATAGCGTCCTCGGTCGACCAGTTCTCAACCCTCTGTTTGTCTTTGAGCCAGGGGCCGCCGTGGTCGATAGCCACGATGGAGCAGCCGGTGTAGTTCACCCTCTGCTGCTCAAACTGGAGCAGTTTGGTAAACTGCGACTGAGTCATACCGGTGTAGCCACCGTCGTTGTCAATCTGATTGAGTGTTGCAGCGAAATAGATGGGGGCATTGTTACGCTTTGCGGCGCGGAACGATGCACGAATCACAGCGGTCGAGTTGGGGCACACTGCGAAGATGGTGCGCTTAACACCGCTCTCCTGCTCCAGCTCACCGATTCGCCTTAAAAGATCTTCAGTTTTTGCCATTTTGTTTGTTTTATAGTGAATGTTTGCGTTCGCTTAAAGTTCGAGTACTTTAGGGGATTCGATATGGAAAACCGAGCGGTTTTCCATCCTTTTCTCTGCAAAAGAGAAAACTTTTTTCCGTCCCCGAATTACTCTCTGGAGTTTAGTCCTCGTAGATAATCACGCCCTCAACAACCCTCGAGATGTTACCCGAAACCGAAGGTGCGTCGGGGCTCAGACCCATATCGATCGACTTGAACATACCCAGCAGCTGCGAAGCCACAACATAGCTCACGCAGGAGTAGTAGAGGTGCTCGCTGGTGGGTGCGCCGATGACAACATTCAGGTCGAAGTAGTCGGCCTCAATCTTGGGCTCGGTCTGCGAGATTGCAACATAACCCACAATGTCGTTGTTGGCACGGATCTGACGAATCAGGTCGTACTCATAGCGCTGAACTGCGGGATTCTCCGAGAGGAGGTAAACCAAGAGGGTATCCTTGTCGATGACAGCCTTGGGACCGTGGCGGAAGCCCAGGAAGGAGTCGAAGGCACACATAACGGCACCGTCGGTGAGCTCCTGGAGTTTCAGACGCGACTCCTCAGCGATGCCCTGAAGCTCGCCGGTGCCGAGGAATACGGCACGCTTGAAGGGGCGCGAAGCGATCGACTGAATGGCCTCCTCGTACTTGTCGATAGCCTTTGCGGTGCTGTCAGCCAAGGTGCGGAGGTAGTCGGCGTGAGCCTCAATCGAGTCGATGTTTGCAATCATAGAGCAGGTCAGAAGCATAGTCGAGTAGCTGCTGGTCATTGCAAGCGAGAGGTCGTTGGTCTCCTTGGGCAGGAGCATCAGAAGGGTGTTCTCGGGGCTTGCGGCTGCCATCTTAGCGAGTTCGCCCTGCTCGTTGCAGGTGATGAAGATGTGGGCAACCTCACCGGCCACCTTGTTCACCAGGTTGATGGTACCAACGCTCTCGGGGCTGTTACCCGAGCGAGCAAACGAAACCAGAAGGACCTTGCTCTGCTTGTTGAAGTACATCTCAGCCGAGGTGATGATGTCGGTAGTTGCGATGCTGCGGCAACCTGCAAAGGTGGTGTTGTAGAGTGCCACCTGGAGGGCGTCGCCGATGTAAGCCGAGGTACCGGCGCCGGTCAGCACAATGCTGTAACCCTGGCTAATGTAGCGGTCCAAGAAGGCCTTAATCTCTGCCTTGCGTGAGCAGACCAACTCATAGGCTTTGAGCCACATTTCGGGCTGCTGACGAATCTCTCTGTAAGTGTGAAAATTCAACTGCATAATTTTTGGGATAGTTTATGTTGTTATACTTTTTGCCGTGTCTTTTTGAGGCGAATGTGACACACCTGCACATAACACCCATTATTGCAAAAATAACAAACGCTCTCCAAACGGGCCTATCGAAACACCGCTTTTTTCGCCACTCCAATCACACACGCACGAGAGAAAAACCACAAAACACTAAATATCAAGTATTTGCCACCAAACAGATGGTCTTAAAAAAAATTTCGCGGTGTTTCGTTTCAAAACCCCAAAACGAAACCTTACAACCATTATATAGGTAAAATTGCACAGATTTTGGGGGAAATTTTGCACAAAACGAAACCACCCGAAACATATTTGGGAGGCAACCAACAGATACAACAAAGTGCAACCAGAGAGGGGGTGCAACTTACAAACTGTAAGTAGCAGTACCGAAAAGCAGAAAAACGGGCGTCGGTTTTGCATCTTTTGGGACAAATTATTACCTTTACGGCAGGAATAAGAAACAAACTGTTAGCAAGCCTAAAAACCGAACCCGAAAATGAGAAAAACTAAGACCCTTTTGGCCGCCTTTTTGGTGGTAATTTTCAGCTCCTGCACAACAAAAATCGAGGTTGTCAACGACCCCTACAAAGATGTCGATTGGAGCACCACTCTACAACTCAAATCGGCACTCCACGTCCACACCTCCAACTCCACCATTGAGCACGGTCCCGAGGAGGGCACAACCGTCACCCCCGCCGAGCAGATTGCACGCTACGAGGAGCTCGGTTATGATGTGCTGGCCATCACCGACCACGACTACATCACCTACCCCTGGACAGAGCATCGGGGCAAAGAGAGCAACCTTCTGGCTATCAAGGCGAATGAGTTGAGCAAAAATGACAATATGTGCGCCTATTTTAGCGACTGGCTCGACCTTCCCGGCCAGGGTCCCGACACCACCGTCGGCTTCTATGAGTCGATCGAGGCGGTGGGTCAGGATGGGGGCATAATCTACCTCGCCCACCCTATGCGCAGCGGCGATATTTGTCGTCCCGAATTCTCCATTGAGGTCTTCCGCAAGTACCCACAAGTTTATGGTATGGAGGTGCTCAATGTGGGGCAGTTTGAGCGCAACAAATCCATCGATCTATGGGATGCAATCCTCTCGGAGGTAATGCCCGAAAGGCAGGTGTGGGGCTCCTCGAGCGACGACGCCCACTCGACCCGAATGGCGGGTCCGGGCTGGACAATTCTGCTCGCCCAGGAGCGCACAGAGGAGGCAGTAAGAAAGGCTCTCACCACGGGCTCAAGCCTCTTTTCGACCGTCAAGATGGTGGAAAATCCCGAGGGCAACACCCCATCCGTCAGCCGAATAACTCTCAATCAGGATGAAAGCACCATAACCATTGAGGCCGCCGACTGCACCCGCATCGAATGGACCTCTATGGGCAAGGTCGTAGCCGAGGGCGCAACCATAAATTACGCCTCCACAAAGGGCATTGAGCGCTACCTCCGAGCCACACTCTACGGCCCCGGCGGCGCCACCTTCACACAGCCTTGGGCAATGAAATAGACCCATAAAGAAAGGCCGACCACGATGGTCGGCCTTTCTTATGGTATTGGGGCAGCCAATGGACAAAATCCTCTACACTGGCGAAACCACTATCAGATTGATATTGGAGGACTTAACCTGCGAACGAAGTTTCATAGACATACCGTCGTCGGTGACGATTGTGTCAATCTTATCGATGGGCGCAATGAAGGCCAAAGCACGCTTATTGATCTTGCTTGAGTCGAAAACGGCAATCACCTCCTTAGCCCTGGACATCATCACCTGGTTGATGTTCGCCTCCTCAATATTGGGGGTCGAAAGGCCACTTTCCAAATTGAAACTATCCACACCAAGGAAGAGTTTGTCGCAGTAGAACATCTTCAGTACCGACTCCGACACGGGGCCTACGGTAGACTGACTCGTCTCGCGCAGATTACCACCAATCATAATCACATTAAAACGCTTGTAGGCAAGCAGCTCCACCGCCACATTAATGGCGTTGGTGATAATCGTAAGGCGCTGGAATTTATGCAGATTGCGGGCAATCTCGAGGGTGGTCGTTCCCGAGTCGAGCATAATCGTGTCGCCATCCTTGATGATGGCTGCTGCGGCCTTGCCGAGAGCCTTTTTTACGCGGTAGTGGATTAGTCGCTTGGAGTTGATGTGAACATCCTCATAGGTGGTCACAGGATTGGCTCCCAAAATGGCACCTCCGTGGGTGCGAATTACCAGATTTCGCTCATAGAGAATGTTGAGGTCCTTACGAATTGTAACCTCCGACACTCCAAACTCGCGGCTGAGCTCCGCCACCGAGACCGAAGAGTTGCTCTTGAGTTTTTGCAAAATCATCGAACGACGACCTTTTGTCGAGCCATAAACATCCATAATTCAAGGTTTTTTCAAAAAAGTGAGTGTGGTTTGCTATTTTTAGGGTAGCACAAATATACGGATTAAAAAAACGAAACACAAATCAAAACGATACGAAAGATTTTTTGCGCGCGCACATATAAGACGCAACATACTACAACTCAACGCCATACACCATTCTACCCAAAACAACCCCAACAGTCCGCATATCTTTTATGTTTCGTTTTGATACATTTTTCGGTATATTATTATATACTTGCAATATTAAACCTGTATTATCCCTAAAACGAACAAAGAGATGAAACGATACGACATTGCCGCAATCGGCGAACTTAATGTTGATGTAATCCTCAATCAGATTGACGGTTTTCCCGAGATGGGAAAAGAGAAATTTGCCGGTCAGATGCTCCTGACGCTCGGCTCCAGCACCGCTATTTTCGCAGCCAACGCCTCCTCGCTCGGCCCCAAAGTGTGCTTTGTGGGTATGATCGGTAAGGACTCTTTCGGTACCCTTGTGAAGGAGTCGCTCGAGGC
>JAGBYS010000243.1 GCA_017628675.1 Tidjanibacter sp. | reverse complement strand
GGTGGTGAACCTGAAGAGAATAAGCATTCAGGATTTTGGTACTATTTCAACAAAGATCACGGTTGCGGACTTGGATGTAGTGGTGTTGAGCCATTCCAAATATTGGCCAGCATAGGTACGGATTATAGGAATGACGACAGGGAGTATGAGTGGGGTGATTTGCGAATTTATTCCCAATTGCGTCCCGTAGTCAAGGCTGCTGAGTCTGAGGATTTCTTCACATTTGCATTGCCCATTATTGAGCATATGGATGCTCAGATTGAGGCTATTGGTCTAACAGAGGGAATATATGAGTACATATATGACTACCTCACTGATATATCCATCAAAGCCTCTGTGCCTATGTTCGGCAGGGCAAGTAATGAGGAGTTGAGGGATTGCTTTGTATATCACAATGCAATTCCACAATTCTCCTACCCCGAGGGCAATATTGTGGACTCAGACGAGTGGCCATTTCAAGCAGAAGTAGATGATATTGTGGGACAGAAATACTTCGTTCCTTACGATATCGATCTCCGACTTAAAGAGCAATACATTGAGTATTACTACAAAGGCAAAGTTACATTTGAAGTATCTGTGACCTTGGCAAGTGGTTTGTCTTGTACAGAATCGGTAGATGTAGTATTCTATTAATTGTTCCTCATTAAACCTTGAGGCCCATATTTCAGCTTCCCCGAAGGCAACCTTTTGCCCGAAGAGGGTCTAAACGAGTGGCTGGAGGCCAATAAATAGGCGGCCTATTATCAAAAAGAACACATCGGGCGAGAAAATAACTTCTCGCCCGATGTGTTCTTTGATAGCTCCGATGGTTGGACTATTTTGCTGCTACGCAGTCGATCTCCACGAGTGCGCCTTTGGGAAGAGCTGCAACCTCGTAGCAGATGCGTGCGGGCTTGTCGCCGGTGAAGTACTCGGCATATACGGCGTTCATTGCGCCGAAGTCCGAGATGTGCTGCAACAGCACGGTGGTCTTCACAACATCGTTGAACGAGTAGCCGGCCTCCTTGAGAATGGCACCAAGGTTGTCGAGCGACTGGCGGGTCTGAGCCTCAATGCCCTCGGGCATCTCGCCGGTGGCGGGAACAAGGGGAAGCTGACCGGATGCGTAGAGAGCACCGTTAGCCTCAATGGCCTGCGAATAGGGACCTACGGCTGCGGGAGCCTCGGGCGAGCAAATAATGCGTTTCATAGAGTTTGTCTGTTTTTTTATGGTTAATGTTTGTAGTAATCTTGGTGCAAATTTATATCTTTGTGCCAAGAGAAACAAATTTCACGAAAACTTAATTCCTAAAAAAATCATCACTATGAAAAAGTCGCAAATCGCAGCCCTCGTGCTTATGGTGGCTGTCACCCTGGGCGCTTGCTGCTCCTGCCGCAACGCAGCCAAGAATCATAAACCCTTCGCCTCGACCCTCTGGACGCTCGAGCAGATGGGGGGTGAGAATGTGACCGCACAGCTGCCCGCAGGCGAGCAGTTGCCCGCGCTCACCTTTGCTGAGGATGGCTCCTTCGGTGGCTATGCAGGTTGCAACAGCCTGGGTGGTCAGTATCAGATTGTGCCCAACGAGGAAGCCGCCAAGGATGGCGCCATTACGGGCACTCTGGCACTCCTGAACCCCTTTACTACCAAGCGTATGTGCCCCAACGACCAGATGGAGATGGCCTTCCTCGCAGCCCTCGGCACCGTGGATAGCTACACCATCGAGGGCGACAAACTTTTCCTGCTCTCCAACGGTGAACTGAAACTCGTCTTCGTTGCAAGCACCCCTCGCGAGTAAATTTTGCACCAACCTTCAGAGAACGAGTAGAGATTAGGTATTATACTCCCTAAGGTCTTTAAGGTCCCTATGACAAACGGGAATAGCCCCCCAAAAAAAATTTTTTCTTCATCGTGCAACAAAACGGCCACCTTTTGCATCTATATGATGTAGAAGCGAACCTAAACACAAATCTTACACTATGAAAAAGACTCTTGCACTAATCGGTATAGGTGCGGCTTTTCTGGCCGTATCGCTCTGGGTGTGGCTCTCGCGAGGCCGCAATGCAAAGGCTGTGAAGGCCAAATTCCGCCTTGGAGGTATGATACTGACTCTCACGGGAATAATGGCGGCAGGCTGCACACCAGGCTCGGGCACCACCTGCTATGAGCCCCCCATCGAGTGTTACGACCCTGCACCCATCAACGTGGTACACATTGAGGGCTACAGCTACAACCATATCCCCGAAGTGGCCAACGGCGAGCAGCTCTCCATTAAGGCCTATTATATGACCTTTAAGTATGTAGGTGCCGCGCTCTTCAATGCCGACAAGGAGGTGATCCAAACGGAGATATACACTCTCGATGGCTCCCAGGGAGAGTTCATCTTCACCGTTGAGGCTGGTGACTACCGAGGTGCTGCCAATCTCGTTATATGGATGTCCGATGAGGATGTGGCGGTTGAGGATTTCAGCAACCTCTACTACTACGATCACCCTATGAATATCATAGATGGCACCCAAGAGTAAGCACCACCTGCCCTTTGTGGTCTACGAGCTGACGGATGCCTGCAATCAGGCCTGCAAGTTCTGCTACAACCACTGGAAGGGTGCAGAGTGCCCCGCCCGACCCGACGCGCCCAACTACCCACTGGCGCGTCGTACCCTTCGCCGTCTGCTCCGCGAGGCTACCGTGGGGAGCCTCTCCCTCTCGGGCGGAGAGCCTATGCTTATGCCCCACATCCACGAGCTGGCACTCAAGGCAAGATTTGCGGGTGCCAATGTCAACCTGCTCACCAACGCCACACTGCTGGGCGATGACGATATAGAGATCTTCGACGACCTCGGACTCGGAGCCATACAGATTCCCATACTCTCCACCCTCCCCGCACTGCACGACTACACCACAGGGCTCGAGGGCTCGTGGCAGAGGGCTGTGGCGGCCGCACGCAAGGTGAGTGCCCGCAAGCGTGGATGGCTTGTGCCGGTGCTAATTATGAGCCGACTGAACGCCCATCAGGTGGAGGATATACTGCGCTTCTATCATAGTGAGTTTGGGGCAAGTAGGGCTATGGTCAATCGTTTCAACATCGGCGGCCTCGGATTGCGCAACGCCGCCGAACTCAACCTCTCCCAGAGCGAACTGAGGGAACTCTTCGCACGGGCCGACAGGGTGGCGGGCGAACTGGGTATGACCCTTCAGAGCGGAGTCTGCACCCCCGTATGTGTTCTCGATCCAATGGATTACCCCAATATCCGCTTCTCCCACTGCTCCACGGACCTCTCACAGAGGCCTCTGACGGTCAACTACCGCGGCGATGTGAGGTTCTGCAACCACTCGCCCCGAGTGCTGGGCAACATCTACACCACACCCCTGAAGGAGATAATACGCACCTCGCAGGAGGATGGCTATTTCGACTCGGTGCCGAGCCTCTGTGCGGGCTGCAAACTCTGGGAGAGGTGCAAGGGCGGATGCCGCGCCGCCTCCGAGCAACTCTACGGCTCCTTCGACAGAGTAGACCCGATAATGGAAAATTGACAATTTCCTTTTGGCCCTTTTAGCCCTTTTAGCCCCTTTGG
>JAGBYS010000242.1 GCA_017628675.1 Tidjanibacter sp. | reverse complement strand
TGAGTTTTTTGTGTCGAAATGCAAAATGCAAAATTGGTTAAGAGATAGGACACATAAGACTTATAATTAGGTGTGCTTGTTTATGCCACTTTTGGTGGCAAAAGTGGCGCAAAAGCCACCGCAAGGCATCTATGGCGGGAGCGCAGAGGAGATTGCGGGGTCTAAGGTGCGCTACGCGCAGGGTTTATTGCTTTTTGCCTTCCCCAAAGCGCCACAAAAAGTTCACGGGTTACAAAAATGTAACCCGTGAACAAACTTAAATCTGACTGCTATAAACCAAAGAAAGCACCACAAAAAAAACGACTAAAAAGGATGAATTTCAAGGCAGCCGACGGCTGAGGATGCGGAGTTTGCTATTGGCAAATGAGCAATCCGAAGCCGAGGGTAACGCCGAAATTCGCCTTTTTAGTCGTTTTTTTCTATTTGTGGGTCATTATATGCAAAATCATCCTATCCGTCTCGAGCATACCGCGCGAGCCGATGGTCGTGAGATTGAGGATGGATTTGTCGACATCGTCGTCCACAATACCCTCATAGGCGGTCACACACCTCTGCTCCATAGCCATCGTGGCGGCCATAACGGCAGTCAACACCGAGCTTGAGAGTTTCAGCGCACAGCTGGGCTTGGCACCGTCACAAATCATACCCGTGAGTGTGGCAACCATATTCTTGACGGTCATTGCCACCTCTCGGTAGTCGCCACCCATAAGGTAGGTGATACCGCAGCTCGAGCCCGTCGATGCAACCACACAGCCACACAGGGCCGAGAGGCGACCGAGGCTCTGCTTGATGTAGATGACCGTCAGGTGCGAGAGTGCGAGTGCTCGGATGAGCTGATCCTCAGTAGCACCCGTATCCTCGGCATAGACCACCACGGGGAGGGTCGAAACGATACCCTGGTTGCCGCTACCCGAGTTACTCATCACGGGAATTTTGGCGCCACCCATACGGGCATCGCAAGCCGCCGATGTGTAGGAGATCATATGCGAGAGGATGGTGTCACCCATAATCTTGCGACTGCCGGCACTCTCCTTTACGGTGCGACCCAGGCAGTGGCCCCACTCGCCACGCAACGACTCGTCTGCCGCAGCCTTATTGAGCCTGCGTGCCTCGAGGATGAAGCGCAGTTCCTCGATGGGCGTGGTGGTGGCAAAGTCCCAAACCTTACGCAGGGTGAGTTCCACACCTTTCTGCTCGCCGGCGATGGATGCGGGTTGGCGGTTATCGAGCACAACCTGCTCATCCTTAGCCACATAGACGAAGTTGGTGTGAGAGCCCGAGATTACGGCCGTAGCCTTGTGGCCCTCGGCCGACGCCTGAGCCTCAATGTAGAGCGTCTCGCAGTCGCCCTCCTTGACACCCACCTTCACACGGCCCTCTTCGATCATCTCGCGGCCACACTTCACGGCCTCGGGGGTCACATCCTTGAGCACCTCGAGTTGATAGGCGGTCTTGCCCACAAGGGCACCAAGAGCGATGGCGATAGGAAGGCCAATCATATCTGTTCCGGGGATACCAACACCCATAGCGTTTTTGAGCACATTGGGGCTCAGAAAAACCTCTATCTTCTCGGGCTGCTGGCCCAAGGTCTCGGCAGCCATAGCCGTACACAACGACACAGCAACGGGCTCCGTACATCCCATAGCGGGCACTACTTCTCGGTTTATGAGGTCGATAATCTCCTTGCGACACTCTGCAGAAAGCTTAGGCATATAACAGTAAGGTTTTAACTTTGTACTTTAGGTTATTTTCAATTCTCAAAGGTAGTATTTTTTTCTGTAGTCTACGCTCTTGGTCGTAACTTTTTGACCATCTATGCGTCGATGACACCCGAGCCCACCAACTCTTCGCCCTCGTACCACGCCGCAAACTGACCTGCGGTGATACCCCTTTGAGGCTCGTCGAAGAGCAGATATCCACCCTCGTCGGTCACATAGAGGCGTGCCGACTGCAGGGGTTGGCGGTAGCGGATGCGCACCATATACTCTCGGGGCTCATCGCCCGCCTTCATCCTTGCCGACTCCCTCACCCAGTGCATCTCCTCGGGGCGGATATGGAGTGCCGAGCGCAGAAGTCCGGGGTGGGTATGGCCCTGACCCACATAGACAATATTTCTCACCACATCCGTGGCGATAACAAACAGAGGGAGTGCCGTGCCGCCTACACCCAGGCCGTGGCGCTGGCCGATAGTATAGAAGTGTGCGCCCGTGTGGGTGCCCACCTTCTTGCCATTCGAAGGCTCATACTCGTAGGGCTTGGCAAGAGTGGCGAGGTTCTCTGCCTCAATGAGTTCCGCCTCCTGCTCCTTAGTGCGATAGCCCTCCCACGAGGCGTCAATCTCCACAATGCGCCCCTTCTTGGCGGCCAGCTTCTGCTGCAAAAAGACAGGCAGATCGACCTTGCCCACAAAGCAGATGCCCTGCGAGTCCTTGCGCTTGGCCGTGGCCAGGTGGTGCTCCGTAGCCACCGCCCTCACCTCCGACTTGACCATATCGCCCACGGGGAAGAGTGCACGCGAGAGTTGCTCCTCGGAGAGTTGGCAGAGGAAGTAGCTCTGGTCCTTATTCTTATCGGTGCCCGCCAGGAGTCGGTGGCTGCCATCCTCACCGTGCTCCACACGGCAGTAGTGGCCCGTAGCCACCCAGTCGGCACCGAGCTTGAGGGCCTCCTTCAGGAAGACATCGAACTTTATCTCCCTATTGCACAGCACATCGGGGTTGGGCGTGCGGCCCTTCTCATACTCCGCAAACATATAGTCCACAACCCTCTGGCGGTACTGCTCCGAGAGGTCCACCATACGGAACGGAATGTCGAGCCTCTTGGCCACAAGCTCCGCAAAAAGTCTATCATCCTCCCAGGGACACTCGCCACTGAGCGTGCCCACCGTGTCGTGCCAATTGACCATAAACAGGCCCACAACATCGTAGCCCTGCTCCTTGAGCCTCGCGGCCGCCACGGAAGAGTCTACACCTCCCGACAACCCAACAACTACTCTCTCTCTTTTTTTCTCCATTGCTTTTGCGACTTTTTGTAAAAAGTCGCCCAAAAACTTTTAGTGTAACCAAAGGTTACCATTCTATACAAGGCCTTACTTCGGCTTCCCAACACAAGAGGGTCGCT
>JAGBYS010000241.1 GCA_017628675.1 Tidjanibacter sp. | reverse complement strand
TGACGCACAGGATTCATCGCCCAGAACGGAGGTCGTGTGATGGCACGCTTGTAGGAGCCCGAGAGGATGACGGTCTGCATCTGGTTTAGGTGGTAGGAGATGTTCAGATGTGGGAAGAGGCTCACATACTGCTGCGTGAGCTCGGGGATGTTGGTGTACTCCGCACGGAGTCCTGCCGAGAGCGACGCACCATTGGCAAAACGGGTTGAGTAGATGCCGTAGAGGGCACCGATGTGCTCATTGTAGTCGGTCAGGGAGTTGTAGTTCTCCAGGGGTGCCCACTCCTGGCCCTTGAGGTAGGCGTAGTCGGTGTTGCTGTAGGAGTCTGTGAGGGTGTACTTGGCGCCATAGGAGAGGGTTGTTGCGTCCGAGAGCTTCTGCTCCACGGCCGCCGTGAGGGTGTAGTAGGAGTAGTTGGCCACCGAACTGTTGCGGTAAAGTGAGTCGATGGGGCTGCCTACAACGCCCCCAATGGTGTGGACCACCTGGTCGGAGTTGAGGTTGGTGCCGAGAGTGGCGTTGCCCGCCCAGTCGGCAATGAGCTTCAGCTTGGAGCCTCGGTCGTCGAGGGCGAGGATGTAGTTGGCCGCCACGGACTGATTGGTGGTGGTGCGCCTCTGCTCATAGAGGCTCGTGTGATACTCCGAGTCGGCACCGAGGGTGTAGAGTAGGTCGCTGGAGGTTATCGAGGGGGCCGAGGGGGAGTTCCAGATGTTATACTCGATGCCCAGACTGCTACGCTCCGAGAGTTCGTAGATTGCGCCCACAATACCTCCACCCTGGTTGTTCTTGTTGCTGTTTGTGGTGTGGGAGAGGAGCTCGGCACCATTTGAGTAGTGGGTGCGCTCCTCGAGTTGCAGCCCCTTGCTACCGGCAGTTACGGAGAAGTTCGAGAGTGAGAATGAGCCGTATAGGTTCCAGGGCCCCTGCTTGTAGTTGATATTGCCATTGGGGCCTACGGTGTAGCTCTCCGAGAGGGTGGAGAAGTTACCGCCGAGTGTCACCGAGCCACTCAGACCACTCTCACGCATACGACGGAGTGTTATCTTGATGATGCCGGCCGAGGAGTCGGCATCGTAGTCGGCACCGCTCTCGGGGATGATTTCGATTTTCTGGAGATTCTCGGCGGGTAATGCTTTGAGATAGGCCATCAGTTGGTCGCCCGTCATACGCACCTCCCTTTCGTTGAGGAGCACCTTCACGCCCGACTTGCCGTTGATGGAGATGGAGCCGTTGTCGTCGGCCCACACGCCGGGTGCGAGCTTCAGCAGCTCGTAGCTGTCACGACCTTTGGCGAGAGCGCTTTCCGAGAGGTTGTTCATCACATAGCGGTCGGCCTCTCGGGTGATGAGCCCACCGGTGATGGCCACCGACTCAATCAGTTGTGCATCCTCCTCGAGGGTGATGGCTCCGAGGTCGGTGGGGGCGTTGAGAACGATCTCCTGCGAGTGGGGCTTGTAGCCAATGAAGGTTATGGTGAGGGTGTAGTTGCCCTCGGGGGCGACGAACGAGAAGTGGCCCTCGGCCGAGGTGGATGTGCCCAGATGGCCCTCTTTTGCGGGGTCATACTCCTCACCCTCGGGGGCGAGGAGTGCGGTGGCATAACCTATGGGCTCCCCATTGGGGCCTACGGCTTTGCCTTTGAGGGTGTGGGTGGTGGTCTGTGCGCCGAGCGAGAGCAGTGTGAAGAGTGCTGCCAGAAGTGAAAGTGTGCGTTTCATAGTAGTGGAAGTGTTTTGTGCTCTTATGACCACTGCGCCTTGGGGTTATTACACCGTAGGCGGGTGAAGAGCCTGTTTTCGGCAACAAATATATATATA
>JAGBYS010000240.1 GCA_017628675.1 Tidjanibacter sp. | reverse complement strand
TGAGATTAACACTACTGCCGTAACGGAGAATATCGACAAGAGGGTGGATGATATGATTGCCGCTGCAGGCTCCATCGCTGCCCTTGAGGAGGAGATTGGTAAGCCCGTCTATGAGCTCAAGAGCGACTTGGTGCGTATGACCACCGAGAGTGAGTATGCAAGGTCGATGCAGGCAACCATTATGAATGGTGTGACCATCACCCCCGGTGAGGTGGAGCACTACTACCACTCGCTGCGTGCCGATATGCTCCCCATCATCCCCGAGCAGTATGTCTATGCACAGATTACAAAGTTCCCTACCTCCATCACATAGGTGAAACAGCGCACCCGTGAGCGACTGTTGGAGATGAGGGAGAGGATTCTCAGTGGCACAAGGTTCGATATGCTTGCCCGTATGTACTCGATGGACCCCGGTAGTGCACTCCAGGGTGGCGAGATGGACTTTATGACTCTTGAGCAGCTCGAAAAACCCTTCGCCGAGGCATTGGCTGCCCTCCAGGTAGACCAAATCTCGGGCGTTGTTGAAACTGTCTACGGCTTCCACATCATTCAGCTCATTGAGAAGAGGGGCAACGAGTATAAGTGTCGCCACATCTTGTTGCGCCCCACCTTTACCGACTATGAGCTTGCCGACGATATGGCCACTCTCGATAGCCTCCGCACCGAGATTGTGGAGCAGCGCATCAGCTTCGAGGAGGCCGCTGTGAAACACTCCGACGATAAGTACTCCAAGCAGAATGGCGGTCTTGTGACCAACCACGAGCTGCTGGAGGTATATGGCGCCAACGATACGAGCTACTCGCGTACGGCCTTCTATAAGGATGAGCTGGGCAGGGACTACACCTATATGCGCTCGCTCCAGCCTGGCGATGTATCGCTTCCCTTCCAGAGTGCCGATATGAGGGGTAATACACTCACCAAGATTATCAAACTCATTGAGATTATCCCTTCCCACGCTGCCAGCCTTGCAAACGACTATCTGCAGATTGAGCAGAGCGCACTCCAGTATAAACAGCAGGAGGAGTTTGAAAAGTGGCTCAATAAGAAGATTTCGGCGATGTATGTCTTCATCGACCCCTCGATTGACACCTCCGACTTCGAGAATAAAAATTGGATCAAATAGTACCATTATTTCCCCAGAAACACTCAACGGTCTGTGAAGAAACTACTCTACATATTTCTCCTTTTGTGTGTGGTTGGCTCGGGTGACGACCTCTATGGCCAGAAGCGTCGTTCGCGCAACAATCTCACGCCTGTGGACATCAAGGCCAAGCGCACCCGCCCCGTATCCGTGGGTGACTCGACAGGCTATGCGATGGTGGGCGATGTGGTGCTTTACCACAACGGCACGGTCATCACCTGCGACAGCGTTGTGCGCTATAGCGAGCGCCGTATGAGTTGCTTCGGCAAGGTGATTATCAAGAAGGAAGACACCTACATCTACGGCAATAGGGTGGAGTATAACCGCGACCGAGGCGAGGCTCGCATCTTCTCGCCCCTGATTAAGGTGAGAAATAAGGACGCAACGCTCTAGACCTACAACCTCGTGTTCAACACGGACAAAAACATCGGCCGCTTCTATGGTGGCGCCACCTTCACCAATGGCACCAATACGATGGAGGCTGAGAGGGGTTACTTCTATGCCGATATGGATGAGATTGTCGGCGTGGAGAATGTGGAGATGAAGAACGAAACCTACACGATGCGCTCCGACTCGGTGAGCTACAACTCAGAAACGGAGATTGCAAAGTACTTCACCCGCAGTGTCACCTGGAAGAACGACGGTGAGATTCTCGCCTCCAATGAGGGTGACTACTACAATAAGGAGCAACGCTATCTGTTCCGTGGCGACGCCTATGTGCTCAGCGCCAATCAGGAGATGTGGGCCGACACGGTCGACTACAAGGAGCAGATTCAGTATATCGAGTTGCGCCACCTGGGGCAGATTCGTGATGAGGAGCACAAGAGTGTGGTCTTTGGCCACTATGGCAACTATAGCGACTCGACGGGCGATACCTTCCTGACCAATAATCCCGCCTATTTGTCATTTGGCGATGCGGATGGCGACGGCGTGAACGACTCGGTCTATATGCGCTCCGACTCGATGTACCTCTACCTGATAGATTCGCTCGGCTACTGCACACTCACTCGCCCCGACTCGGCAACGCTTGCTGCCGAGCAGGCCAAGAAGGTGCAGGATGCGCTGGATAAAATCAAGGCCGACAGCACCGCTATTGCCAAGGCTAAGATGGACATTCTCACGACTGACAGTACCACCAAGGCACGCATTGCTGCCCGCCAGATGGAGCTCGACAGCCTCGTCGGACTGCGCACAGAGTTGGCCCTTGTGGAGAAGAACGACAGTCTGCTGGGGGTTGAGAGTAGCCTTGTGGTACTCATCGACTCGCTCCGTGGGGTTAATCCCAGGGTGGATAGCCTGGCACTGGCCAAGAGCGACTCGCTGATTCTCAACCGTAGGGCTCTGATAGACTCCTTGAGTCGCCCGAGGGTGGATAGTGTGCCGCAGAAGTCGGGCCGCGATAGGGTGATGTTGGGCCTCCATAGGGTGAAGGTCTTCCGCACGGACTTCCAGGGCATCTGCGACTCTATGCTGATGTTCTCGGTCGATTCGACCGCACAGCTCCATAAGAACAGCGTTATGTGGAACGAAATGAACCAGGTGGTGAGTGAGAGGGCCGATGTCTACACCCGTGGCCAGAAGCCCTATAGGGTGCTCTTCTCGGAGGGCAAGCCTCTGATGAGTGCCGAGATTGATACGACACACTATAACCAGATTGCAGGTAAGACCATCGAATCCCACTTTGAGGATGGCGTTATGTATCGCACCGATGTGGTGGGCAATGCTCAGACCTATTATTATATGGTAGACGATGCCGATGGTGCACTGATGGGCTACCTTGTGGCCGAGAGTGCCGATATGTCGTTCTATATTGAGGACAATCAGGTGGTGGGCATTATGTATAGGGGTAACCCCGTCTATACCATCTACCCGATGGATAAGATTCCCGCCTCGCAACCCCAGCGTATGGAAAACTTCGTGTGGTACATCGAGGATAAACCCACCAGGGAGCAGATTATGGGCGAGTGGATTGTCAATCCGAGCGAGAGGGAACGCTATGAGTCAATGCAGGCGCCTCAGTTCCCCATCACATACTCCATCCTTCGCCATCGCGATGCGTTGGTGGCAGGTGGCCGCTGGGCCGACCGCAAGGACGACATCTCCCAGTTGGCTAAGGACTTTGTCAAGAAGGTTAAGAATCGCAAGTAAAACAGTATATAACAAAGCAAAACAAACAAAACAACTATGAAAATTCAGGACATTTTGGTTATTTCGGGTGAGCCCGGTCTGCACAAATACATCGCCGGTAGCCGCAATGGTGTGATTGCCGAGAATCTCACCGATGGCAAGCGTAAGAACTTCTCGGGTACCCACTCGAGGGTTAGCTCGCTGGCCGAGATCAGCATCTTCACCGATGAGGAGGATGTGGCTCTGGCAGATGTGTTCACCAAACTTTTCGAGCACACCTCGGGTGCAAAGACCCTCTCGCACAAAGGCTCGGAGGTGGAGATCCGCTCGCTCTTCGACGAGGTTCTGCCCACCTACGATAGGGAGCGCTTCCACCTGTCGGATATGCGCAAGGTTTGCCAGTGGTTCAACATCCTGGTTGAGGCCGGTATGACCGACTTCTCCATCGAGGAGGCCACCGAGGAGCCCAAAGAGGAGTAATCAGGAGGATAGAAAACAGAAACTGCGAGCACCTTTGGTGGGTGCTCGCAGTTTTTTTTGTGCCACACAGTCAAGGGCTGCTGACTTTAGAAGTTAATCTCAAATCGGCAGGCGAGCATATTGTAGCCCACGCCCGATTTGTTGCCTGCAACTTCCGCGGGGTTGGTGGTGGGCTCTCCCGCCGAGTTGAGGCCGATGTTGAGCTTGCCGTTGCCGTTGGCATAGGCGTTATTCTTGACATACTGGTAGTTGAGCATCATCTTGATGTTGCTGTTGACCCAGTAGTTGAGGCCCACGGTCCAGCCGTTTGCGGCGCCGCCATTGACGCCGTTGGAGTCCAGGTCGAGGCGGTCATAACGAGCACACAGCTCCAGGTCGCCCCAGCTGCGCCCGGGGGTTATGCGAGTATATTTAGCGCCGCCTGCGTCGTAGTTCTGTCGGCCACCAAAGAGCAGCACGCCCGCCTGTGCATAGACGCCCCAGAAGTGTTTGGTGGGGGAGTCGGAGATGTGCTCGTTGATGTGGACATCGTCACGCAGATAGGCCGCTTCCCAGCGCAAACCCTTGTAGTGGCCTGCCACCTCGGCTGTGTACATCAGCTCGAAGTTCACATCGGGGATGTAGCCCGTGTCGAGATACTTCTTGCGATTGATGACGGTGGCGTTGCGCGAGGAGATGCGCACCGAACCGTAGCGGTCGGGCGAGAGGTCGGCCTTGGGGGTGCGGTAGGAGGCCGCAAGGGCGATGTGGAGTGAGGCCTCCTCCATTTCGTAGAGGGGGCGGAAGGCGAGCTTTCCTGTGAAGGAGTAGCCTGTGCTGTTACCCTCGTCTTTGTTGTTGTCCTCCACATTGGCGCGAGTCTCGGCACCATCTACGGGCTGGAAGAAGACGCCCGCAGCGGCCCAGAATACGGGCACATCAAACTGTGCCTGAAAACCTATGTGGCGCGAGGGTGCGAAGGCTACGGCCATAGGGCGCTCGATGAACTGGAGGTAGCGCGAGGTGGTGTTGCGCGAGATTGAGAAGTTCTCCTTGAAGTTGCCCACCTGGAACTGAAATCCCTCAAGGCCGTCGTAACGCATATAGGCATCCTTGAGCTCCACGACACCGTCGGCCAGGTCCATATCCAACTCGCCATACCAATCTTTGCGGAACTCGCCCTTGACGGCAAAGCGTGCACGACGCAGGCTCAAACCGTTGCCAATCTTGTCGGCACCCTTGGTTGCGCCCCAGAATACGGCGCCATCGGTCTGCACACGGATGTCGAACCAGATGCGATAGTCGGCCTCCTTGTTTTGGAACACGAGGAATCCGTCTTGAGCCTCGGCCGAGAGGGGCACGACGCTCACCGTTTGGCCATACTGATTCACATCGGTCATTGCGGTGTCGGCACCCTTGAGGGGCGAGGGTGCTGGGCGGTTGTGACGATGGTGCCGCTGCGCTTGGGCCTCAAGCGAACAGAGTACGCATAGCACCATAAGTGAGGTGGTGAAAATTCTTTTCATAAGCAAACATTTTTTGTTGTTGTTAATTTATAGGTTGTTAATCACCCCTTGCTCGATGCAAAATGCTTGCCGTTTTTTTATAGACCGCCAACCGCCGACCGTCTACCGCCCTATTGCAAAGCCTCCTTAGTTCACGGGTATCTTTTTTAATACCCGTGAACTATTGTGTGGGGCGGTGATGGGGGAGTGGGGCGGTTGCCATCCAAAACATCAATCTTTTGTAGATTCGGAATTTTGTTCTACCTTTGGTATGGTAATTAATGTTTATATATAAAGGTACGACAATGCAAGAGGAAGTGAACAAGGCGGTGGAGGTG
>JAGBYS010000239.1 GCA_017628675.1 Tidjanibacter sp. | reverse complement strand
GATGGCTAATTGGCGAGGTGTTAGTGGCTCATTCATAATGCGTTGTAGCTCCTTTTCGACAATCTCCCTGCACTGCTCGAGTTTATCCTTCTCGCAGGAGAAGTAGATGGAGAACATTCCGCAGTCGCTCAGTGGAGTATAGAGCGCCTCGACACAATAAGTGAGTGCTCTGCGCTCACGCAGGGCTACATTCAGCCTTGATGCCGCCGAGGGGCCACCGAGCAGGTTGGTCATCAGAATCAGAGCGAGTCGACGCTTGTCATCCAGAGCATAGGCCCTTGCGCCCAAGACCTCACGCACCTGATGTTGCTGCTTGGTGACGGTTTTGGCAAAGCGCTCAACTCTCTCCGGAACAACCCTTTGTGCTGTACGAGTCGTCGCCTTCTCTGCCCCGAAGTACCGCTCCATAGTCGCCACAAATCGCTTGGGCGAAATGTTTCCGATGGCTGCAAACACCATTCTGTCGGTGGTGTAGTTGCGCTCCACAAACTCCCTTATCTGCTTGGAGTTAAGCCTTGAGAGGGAGCGTTTGGTGCCGAGGATGTTATGCCCCAACTCGGAGCCGGCGAACAGTAGATCCTCAAAGTCGTCGTATATTCGCTCGTCGGGCGAATCCTTGTACATATTAATCTCGTCGCAGATCACCTCCTTCTCTTTGTCGACCTCCTCCTGTGGGAATGTCGAGTGGAAGATGATGTCGTCCATAAGCTCCACAGCCTTAGCGAAATCGCCTTTCAGAACGGTGGCGTGCACCACGGTTTCCTCTTTGGTAGTGAAGGCATTAATCTCGCCACCGAGGTTTTCGAGTCGGCAGTTCACCTGATAGGCCTTTCGTTTGGTTGTCCCTTTGAAGAGGGTGTGCTCTAAGAGGTGGGCTACACCTTTCTCCTCATCTCGCTCGTCGCGGCTACCGGCACCTATGGTCATTGAGCAGAAACAGACCTCGCTGCGCACCGTCTTGAGCACGCAACGCACGCCATTGGAGAGTGTATGGGTGAAAAACTCCTCTTTCATAATGGGTTACACATTTGTTAGTCGGGCCTTGAGATACTGCCCCGTGTAGCTTTCCTTGCAATCCATAAGCCCCTCGGGGGTACCTTCGTAGACCACATTACCACCCTTTTCGCCCGCCTCAGGACCGAGGTCAATGACCCAGTCGGCACACTTGATGACATCCAGATTGTGCTCAATGATGACAATTGTATGTCCTTTGGCAATGAGCGCATTGAATGCAGCCAGGAGTTTGGCGATGTCGTGGAAGTGCAGACCCGTGGTGGGCTCATCGAAGATGAACATTGTGCCCGCAGTCGTGTCCTCGCCCATTAGGTAGGAGGCCAACTTAACCCTTTGAATCTCGCCACCGGAGAGCGTCGAGGTGGATTGACCAAGTTTTATATATCCGAGTCCCACATCCTGAAGCGTCTTCAGTGTAGCCGTAATACGCTGATTGATTGGTGTTTGCTCTGCGCCGAAGAAATCAACGGCATCATCAACACTCATCTCCAGCACATCCGAAATGGTCTTACCCTTGTAGCGCACCTCCAGCACCTCCTCATTGAATCGCTTGCCGCCGCAGTGTTCACATCGGAGCTCCACATCGGCCATAAACTGCATCTCAACTCGGATTACGCCCTCGCCCTGACACTCCTCACAGCGGCCACCCGGACGGTTAAACGAAAAGTGCGACTGTGTAATGCCGTTGTGCTTCGCATAGGGCTGTTCTGCAAATAGTTGGCGTATCTCATTGTAAGCTTTGGTGTAGGTCACGGGGTTGGAGCGCATCGACTTACCGATGGGGCTTTGGTCCACCATCTCAACCGATTTAATTAGGCTCACCTCGCCCTCCAGCGCTTCATATCCGCCAGGCTTGTTGCCCGTTTCGTATATGTGGCGACGCAAGGCGGGATAGAGAATACTCTCAACGAGTGATGACTTGCCGCTGCCGCTGACTCCTGTGACGCAGGTCATAACCCCCAGGGGTATCTTCACGTCCACCCCTTTAAGGTTGTTCTCCCTTGCGCCCCTAATCTCGATGGCATTACTCCACCCTCGTCTACTCTTGGGCATTGCAATGCTCTTGCGACCAAGCAGATAGTCGGCCGTAAGACTTTCTGTGGAGTCTTCAAGTTCGGCAAGTGAGCCGTTGAAGACCACCCTGCCGCCATTTATGCCGGCCTCGGGGCCCATATCTATTACACGGTCTGCAGCCCTTACAACCTCCTCTTCGTGCTCAACGACAATCACCGTATTGCCCATATCGCGCAGTTGTTTCAGCACGCCGATGAGCCTATTTGTATCCCTGGGATGCAGGCCAATGCTTGGCTCGTCGAGAATGTAGAGCGAGCCCGTAAGGTTGCTTCCGAGCGAGGTCGAGAGGTTAATCCTTTGACTCTCACCACCCGAAAGGGTTGACGAAAGCCTGTCGAGTGTGAGATAGTCGAGTCCCACATCGGCTATATACTGCAGTCTTGTGCGAATCTCCTTGAGGAGTCGCTCGGCCTTTTGCATCTCGTTTTGAGTAAGTTCAAGCGAGGCGAAGAACTCAATGAGTCGGCTGATGGGCATCCTCACCAACTCGGCAATGTTGCATCCGCCAACCTTCACCCACAGAGCCTCCTTGCGGAGCCTTGCACCCTCACACTCGGGGCAGAGTGTCTTGCCCGTAAAACGCGACAACATCACCCTATACTGCACCTTGTAGCGCTCCTTCTCGAGCATTTTGAAGAACTCGTCGAGGCCGTGGAAGTAGGCATTGCCCGACCACAGCAGTCGCCTTTGTGAGTGAGTGAGAGTGTGATATGGTGCGTGAATGGGGAAATCGAATCGGTGTGCATTCTCCACGAGCTGATCTCGCCACCAACTCATCGTCTGCCCTCGCCAGCAGGCAATGGCATTCTCAAATATACTCTTGTTTCTATCGGGGACAACGAGATTTTCATCAATGCCCACCACCTTGCCGTAGCCCTCACATTTGGGGCAAGCACCTATGGGGTTATTGAACGAAAAGAGGTGCTCAGTGGGCTCCTCGAAGATGATGCCGTCGGCCTCAAAGCGTTCGGAATAGTGCTTCATTTGCCCTGCTGCAATCACCTGGCACTCCCCTAGTCCTACCTCCAGAGCCCTTGATATGGAGTCGCTCGCACGACTTATTGTATCCTCATCCCTTTTGACCCTCAGGCGGTCCACAACAACAAGAATCTCCTCGGGCTTGGTAGCGGCTGTAAGTTTGCCTACAATCTCTTCGGCTAACCACATCTCCTCGCCGAGCAAAAATCGCTGAATACCCTCCTCCATCAGCAGCGTTACTCGCTCAATGAGGCTTTGCTGCTGAGTGAGTTTTAGTGGTGCCGCAATGATCACAGGAGTTCCTTCGGACTCCGCAAACACCTCTTCCACAATGTCTTGTGTGTGGTAGCAAACCACCTCTTTGCCCGAAACGGGAGAGAATGTGCGACCGATGCGCGAAAAGAGCAGTTTGAGGTAGTCGTAAATCTCCGTGGTTGTGCCGACGGTGGAGCGAGGATTGCGCGAATTGACCTTCTGCTCAATGGCAATCGCAGGAGCGATACCCTTAATTATGTCCACATCGGGCTTTTCGATACGCCCCAAGAATTGGCGAGCATAGGTCGAAAGACTCTCCACATAGCGCCTTTGGCCCTCGGCAAAGATGGTGTCGAAGGCGAGAGTGGACTTGCCCGAGCCCGAGAGTCCCGTGATGACAACAAGCTGGTTGTGAGGGATCTCAACCTCAATATTCTTGAGGTTGTGAACTCGTGCGCCCTTGATGTATATGGAGTTATATCGTTGTTTCATCCTCAAAAGAGATTCCATCGACCTTCTCGAGTCGGGAGATTAATTCGTCAGCATCGGAGAGCCTTACGGCAATCTCCATTGTGCACATATTGTCAAACTGCTGGTCGAGAATTTTGGGCTGAGTGGCCTTCACGGCCTTCATTACGCCATTCATACTCTCAAATGGGTAGCGTATCTTCAGGTGACGATCCACCGTACGCTCCTCCACCTTGGCCACATCGAGCACCGCAACCGTAGACTCTCTGTAGGCCTCAATCAGCCCCGGAACGCCGAGCTTGGTGCCACCAAACCACCTTACAACCACCACCAACACATTGGTAATGTCGCGCGAGAGCAGCTGACCGAGAATCGGTTTGCCGGCTGTGCCCGATGGCTCACCATCGTCATTAGCCCTCCACTCCTCGCCTTTGGGGCCTATGCGGTAGGCATAGCAGTGGTGGGTGGCATCATAGAATCTCTTGCGTAGTGGCTCAATAATCTCTCTCACCTCTTCGGCCGACTCCACGTGGTAGCTGAGCGCCAGAAATTTACTACTG
>JAGBYS010000238.1 GCA_017628675.1 Tidjanibacter sp. | reverse complement strand
GCTTGCAGACTCTACCGAGCGAGAGCAATTAAAAGCCACCAGAGGTGGATTAAAATTCAAAATTGAGATAACTAACGGCCGATGGCTAAAAACAGATAAAACTATGAAAAGTCCGGAATTACTCTCTCCCGAGTGGCAAGATTATGAACTGATAGACTCGGGCGACTTCGAGAAGCTCGAGAGGTTTGGCCGCTGGGTCACCCGCCGTCCCGAGCCACAAGCCATCTGGCACAAATCGCTCTCCGAAGAGGAGTGGCAGCGCACAGCAACCGCCTCCTTCCGTCGTGAGGGTGGCAGCGAGGAGCGTGGCCGCTGGTCGCTCTCGCCCAAGCAGCCCGAACAGTGGCGCATATCCCAAAGGGTGGGCGACAAACAGATTGTCTTCCGCCTGGGCCTCACCAGCTTCAAGCACGTGGGCATATTCCCCGAGCAGGCCGAAAACTGGAATTTTATCTTCGACAGCGTCAGAGAGATGATGGATGGCGGTGGTAAGAGTGCCGACCGTCCCAAGGTCCTCAATATGTTCGCCTACACGGGTGGTGCGTCGCTCGCCGCAGCGGCCGCCGGCGCCGAGGTGACCCACGTGGATAGCGTCAAGCAGTGCATCTCGTGGGCAAGGGAGAATATGGAGGAGAGCCACCTGGAGGGCATACGCTGGGTTGTGGAGGACGCCCTGAAGTTCGCACGCCGTGAGGTGCGCCGAGGCCACCGCTACGACGGCATAATCCTCGACCCACCCGCCTATGGCCGTGGTCCCGAGGGCGAAAAGTGGGTGCTCGAGCAGAACATAGCCGAGATGCTCGCCCTCTGTGCCGAGTTGCTCAGCCCCCGAGGCTTCCTGGTGCTGAACCTCTACTCAATGGGCCTCTCGGCCCTGCTGGCCAAGAGTGCCGTGAATCAGCTCCTGCCCTCGCCCCGCACCGAGCAGTTCGGCGAGCTCTACTTCACCGACCGTCAGGGCAAAAACCTCCCCTTGGGTGTCTACTACCGTTGCAAGAAATAACCAGACAATGAATCCACAGATAGTCCACTACATCGAGCAGGAGATACTACCCCGCTACGAGAGCTACGATGCGGCCCACAGGCGTGACCACATCGAGGGTGTCATCGAGCGCAGCCTACAGCTTGCGGCCCACTACCCCGAGCTCAATCGCGATATGGTCTATGTCGTGGCTGCCTATCACGACCTCGGGCTCCCCGAGGGCAGAGAGCTACACCACATCTCTTCGGGGCGACTTCTGGCCGAGGATGAGCGCCTTGCGGAGTGGTTCACCCCCGACCAGGTGCAGACTATGCGTGAGGCCATTGAGGACCACAGAGCATCGGCCTCCCGACCACCCCGCACACTCTATGGTATGATTGTGGCCGAGGCCGACCGACAGATAGTTCCCGAGGTGGTTATGCGTCGCACGGTACAGTATGGCCTTGCCCACTACCCTCACCTCAGCCGCGAGGGACACTGGGAGAGATTCGTTGGCCACCTCCACGAGAAGTATGATTACGGCGGCTACCTCACCCTCTATATCCCCCACTCCGACAACGCCCAGCAGCTCGAAACGCTCCGCAGGCTCATAGCCGACAAGGCGAAGCTCCGAGAACGCTTTGAGGAGATTTTTGAGAAGTTGAGAGTTGAAAGTTGAAAGTTGAAAGTATCCTTAAGGACTTATGGGGCCTATAAGACTTATAAAGTCCTTATAGTATAAGGGCTTCGGGTCGTTAGACATTTACCGCATAAAGACACACGCCCCCGCTGCTACGCAGCACCCCCTCTAACTTAGAGGGGGAATAGACGTTAGACAAAAACGAGAGCGAGTGCATATCAAGGGCTTGCCCTTGACCAAGCCTCCCTTCTCAAAGGGAGGTTTGGAGGGATTGTCTATACTCATTCCGCGAATGCGGAATTTTGTGCCAAACGAGAAGGCGAGTCCGCAGTTTGCTTAACGCAAATGAGGAACTCGCCTATCGAAGTGCGGTGCAAAATTCACCCGCAAGATGTGCTCGCCGCTATTCTCTGTGGAAGATAGCAACCCTACCATCCGCCACCTCGAGGTCGACCACTCGGGGTCCTCGGTAGACACGGTCGCTGCCCCACTCGCGCCACGAGCCCTTCGGCAGGCGCACCATACGGG
>JAGBYS010000022.1 GCA_017628675.1 Tidjanibacter sp. | reverse complement strand
GGATCTTTGCCCGTCTTGTTGTGCCACTCGCCATTGTTGATGGCGTTATAAGGGGCCTTCTTGAGCTCAGCAATCTCGCCTGCAGCAATCCTCTCGGCCCAGGCAGCCACACTGCTGCCCTTCCCCTTGAAGTTGTCGGAGGTGAGACCGTACTGTTCCATTATGTCTACGAATTTCTGACCCAAGAGTTGGAACTCCTTGCTCCAAATGGCTGCGCTGGCCGAAAGCGTCTGGAGTATGCGCTCGAGTTCGGGCTTGTCTTTGGAGCTGATCTGTGCGCTCTTGTACTCCTCGTTGAAGAGTTGTTTGCCTATGGTGGCGATGGTCTTCTTGATATTCCACGACTTGTTGTCGTCCATCTTGTCGTCGATGTAGCCGAGGATCCATTTGTAGAGCTCCTTGTTGGTCGTGACCTTCTCGAGGAGTGTCTCGGTGGCCTTCTCGAGGAGTGTCTCGGGGTGGAGTTCGAGGTTGAAGTTGATGTCCACGCCCGCCTCCTTGATGAACGAACGCATAATCCTCTGGAAGAATTTGTCGATGGTCATCACTGCAAAGTTGTTGTAGTCGTGCAGGATGAGGCCTCGGGCAATGGTGGCATTGCGGCGCACACGCTCCATATCGTAGCCGTGGCTCAAGAGTTCGGCGTCGAAGTCGCTCTTGGAGCCGCTGGCAAGGGCGTTGAGCTCGCGGAGGATGCGTCCTTTGAGCTCGTCGGTGGCCTTGTTGGTGAAGGTTACGGCCAGGATGTGACGATAGGAGTATGGCTCCTCCAGAAGCCTCTTTATGTAGCTAAGGGTCAGACGATAGGTCTTGCCCGAACCTGCCGATGCACTCAGAATATCAACTCTTCCCATTGGTGTTAGTTTTGCAAAATGATTGATAAAGGTAGGGAATATTTGGCAAAGAAACAAAAAAATGCCTATCTTTACGATGTTGTAAACGCCAATCTTCAAATGGGTATGGAGAAATTTTTGGAACAGGTGGCTGCCGACTTGTGGCAGCGCTATGGAGAAAGAGTTGGAGAACTGAGGGTTATACTTCCCAATGTGAGAACGAGGGTCTTTTTGGTCGATGCGCTTTCGCGTATCGCCTCTAAACCTATTTGGGCCCCCGAGTACCTCTCCATTGATTCGCTTATGGTGGAGCTCTCGGGCCTCAGGAGAGTGGATCAGATTGTGGCCATCACCGAACTCTTCAAGATCTATGTCGAGTATCACCCCCGGGAGTCGTTCGACACCTTCTACCATTGGGGCGAGGTGCTGCTTGGCGACTACGATGCAGTGGACAAGTATCTGCTGGATGCTCCAATGCTCTTTACCAATGTGGCAGACCTCAGGGATGTTGAGGCCAATCTTGAGGAGTATCTGGACGAAGAGCAACTTATGGCCCTTAGGCGTTTCTGGTGTGAGTTTGCTCCGGATAAGCGTGTGACCGACCACAAGGAGAGGTTTCTGACCGTTTGGCGCACTCTGCTTCCCGTTTACGAACGCTTTAGGGAGAAGTTGCTGAAGGATGGGCTCGGCTACTCGGGTATGATCTACCGCCGTGCTGCAGACCTGCTGCGAGAGGGTAGTGTGTCGCTCCCTGCTGGGGATTATGTAGTCATCGGTTTCAACGCTCTCTCGGCAGCCGAAAAGGTACTTTTCGACCACTTACATAGAGTCCATAGTGCCGATTTCTATTGGGATTGGGATGCCTACTACCTCAATGACGAAAAACAGGAGGCCGGCCTCTTTATGAGAGAGAACCTCTGGCGTTACCCTTCGCCCTCTTCGTTCAAGCTTGAGAGTCGCTTTACCGAGCCCAAGGAGTTAAATGTCATATCCACAGCCTCGGACTCGTTGCAGTGTAAGTATGTGGGAGAGTTTGTGTCGGAGATTCTGGAGAGGGATGGTGGCATAGATAAAAATACCGCCATTGTGCTCACCGACGAGAATATGCTCTCGCCGTTGCTCTACTCTCTGCCGGATAGTATCGAGCAGGTGAATGTGACGATGGGCTATCCGCTGCGAGCCACGCTGGTATATAGCTTTGTGGAGCGCCTCTTGCAACTCCAACTGCGCTCACGCGAGGGTAAGGCCGGGCGCGAGGCCTTCTATCATAAGGATGTCGAGGGACTGCTCTCTCACCCCTTTGTGGCGGCACTTAATGGCGAACTCTGTAGAGAGTTGCGTGGTCAGATGTTGCGACGAGGAAGGATGTATGTGTCAAGTGAGTATCTTGTTGGACACAACGACAAACTTGATAGGATATTTAGCCGCGAAAGTGATTGGTGCAACCTGAGGGAGTATCTGGAGGGAGTGCTGAACGAGATGGTGGGGGTTGAAATTCCCTACGAGGATGACCAAAGGAGAGCTTTAAGAAGAGAGGCTTATGGCCTTGTTTGTGAGGCTATTGTGAAGTGTGATAACTCCATCGCCAAGTGTGGTGTGGAGATGAAAATGTCCACCTATGTATCGCTCCTTAGGCGCTTGATGCAGAGCATAAGAATACCCTATAGCGGAGAGCCCCTGAGTGGTGTGCAGGTGATGGGTATTCTCGAGACGCGTAATCTGGATTTCGACAATGTGGTGATTCTCTCGATGAACGACGACAACTTCCCCTCGAGCCGACTCACCGACCTCTCGTTCATCCCCTATAACCTGCGCTTTGCCTACGGCTTGCCCACTCCTCGCCACAATGAGGGTGTCTATGCCTACTACTTCTACCGCTTGCTCCAGAGGGCCCATAGGGTTGATATGGTCTACTGCTCTGTGCCTACGGATAAGTCTACGGGCGAGCAGAGTCGCTACATTTACCAGCTCGACTTCGAGAGCCCCCACAAACTCACTCGCATAAATAAGGGGTTGAATGTGGGTTTTGTTGAGCCCGACAAACTGCTGGTGCCAAAGACCGAGAGTGTGTTGCGCCGCCTGGATAGGTTCCTTGGTGAGGATGAGAATGGCAAGAGGAGTACCATCTCCCCCTCGGCCCTGAATAACTATCTTGAGTGCCCGATGAGGTTCTACTATAAGTATGTGGCGGGTGTACGTGTGGACGATGAGATTGAGGAGAGCGTGGATGATGCACTCTTCGGCACCATTTTCCACAAGGCTATGAAGCTACTCTATGAGCCTCTGACAAAACTCCCCCAAGGCCACAAGGAGTATCTGGCCTCTATCACTGCAGAGCAGATACACGAGGCTGTGGTGAGGGCCGTTGCCGAGGATTATTTCTCGGACGAGAGCGTCACGGAGGATGAGTATGGTGGCAACATCAGGATTGTGGCCGACACCGTGGAGAAGTATGTAATCTCGGTTGTGGGTTTCGATTCCAAAAGGCTCAACGGCAGTGTCTATCTGTTGGAGGAGACGCTGGGCTGTGAGTTTGAGTTTGAGGAGGGTAGGAGTGTGCGCTTCGAGGGTGTGACCGATCGTGTGGATTGGATGAACGACGGCTCGCTGCGCATCATTGACTACAAAACGGGCTCCCTGCACAAGGAGTTTGCTCACCTGAAAGATATGCTTGCCATTCTGCCCAAGCAGCGCTATGGAGCTATGGTGCAAACACTTCTCTACTCGATGATTGCTGAGCGTATGCAGGCCGAGGGTAAACTCAAGGGCAGGGGTGCGACCCCCTCGCTCTACTTTGTACGCAATATGAACAGCAAAGAGTATGAGCCGCTGCTGAACGATAAGAGCCGAGGTGCTGTGAGTAGCTATGGGGACTATCGGGAGGAGTTTGAGGCTCGACTTCGGGAAATTTTATTGGACCTGTTTTCGCCCTCGGTACCCTTTGTGGCCACCGAGGAGAAGGAAGTGTGCAAACTTTGTGATTTTAAGATCCTTTGTCGCAAGGAGGTCAAAGAATAATTTTTTATATTTGCACTACGAAAAGAAACAATTACCAATAATTATTAACCAAACATTAATTGCTTATGCGTTTTCTGCAAGTAGACCCTATTCAGGTGGATTCGTTGGCAAACAACCTATCTACAACTGTTGAGCAAATCAAGGAGATGCCTTTCAAGGATGCTCTTGATTTTGTCGTAAAAGGCTTGGCCGGTTTCTTCTGGGATATCCTCATTTGCGTTGCCATCTATGTTGTGGCTCGCTGGATTATCCGTTACATCGATCGCCTGATTGGCAAACTCTTCGAGAGAAAGAGTGTTGAGGAATCACTCGCCAAGTTCATTCGCTCGCTCGTAAGGGCAGTCCTCTATGTGATTGTCATCATCACCATCATTCGCCGCCTGGGCATCGACACCTCCTCGTTTGTAGCACTGCTCGCTTCGGTTGGTGTTGCCATCGGTATGGCACTGAGCGGTACGCTCCAGAACTTCGCCGGTGGTGTGATGATTCTTCTTCTGCGCCCCTTCCGCATTGGCGACTATGTGCAGACCCAGGGTATTGAGGGCTCCGTGAAGGAGATTAAACTCTTCAATACCGTTATTAATACCGTTGATAATAAGCTTATTACTCTGCCCAACGGCCCCATCGTAAATAACATTATCAACAACTTCTCGGCCGAGAAGCGCCGCCGTGTTGACTTCAGCGTTGCTATCTCCTATGGCGACGACTACGATGTGGCACGCAAGGCCATTCTGGAGATTCTGG
>JAGBYS010000237.1 GCA_017628675.1 Tidjanibacter sp. | reverse complement strand
CCGGCTACACCTAAACTCCATATAAAGGCCATCATAAGTGCAGTAACAACAAGGTAAGGCAGCGCATCCTTTGCCCTCCTCCAGAGGGTCCACCCTCCGACATAACGCTTTGCGGTAAGGCAGTTAATGGTCATATCCGACACAAATATCGCCACCTGACCCCAAGCGATAGCCTTCACGCTAATGGGGATAGTGATTGTAAGGATCGCCGTAGCGATGAGTTTTTTCAGGAACTCGATGCGGACAATCCCATTACCATCATCGCAAACCTTCACGAGATTAAACGAGATGACAGACAGAGGAGCCAGCAGGCCCGCAATGCTCAGAATACGCAGATATGGCACAGCAGGGAGCCACACCTCGGGCAGCAACACTCGGAACATATCCTCGGCAACGGCTATCAATCCACACATCAGAGGGAACATTACAAATGCCCAGATAATGTAGACCTTACGAGCATTATTGTAAAGTTTCTCTTTATCCTCCTTTTGGCGTGAAAATGCCGAGAAAGTGACATTCAGCACCGCCATAATAGTGGAGGTAACAGGCATCTCCTTAATCTTATTTCCTCGGTCGTAGTAGCCCAGGTCGGCTTTTGTATAGAAACGGCCAATGAAGAGGTTGGAGATTTGGTAGTAGACATTGCTCACCAGGTCGCTCAGTAGAATACGCGAGCCATAGCGAAACATTGCCCTAATTCGTTCAAGCGAGAATAACCACTTGGGCCTCCAACTGCTACCGAGCCACATCAAGGCCGTCTTCACAATCACCACGCCAAGTCGTTGACCGACAAGTGCCCAAACACCCCACCCCTTGAGCGCCATCCAAATGGCCACTCCGCTCGAGACGGCATTAGCCACAAGCACATAGAGCGAGAGATTGCGAAACTCCATAGTTCGTTGAAGTATCGCATTCTGGATGTTTGAGAATGAGTTAATTGGAATCAGCAGATAGAGAATCGGTGCTATCTGCACAAACCCAGGTGCAGAGAAGAACCTCGCACAAGCGGGCGCAATAGCTACCAGGGCGGCATAGAGCGCAACGGAGATGGCTATATTGACATAGAAAACCGACGAATAGTCCACATCGTCGACATCCTTTTTGCGGATGAGGGCTTGCGAAAAGCCACTATCGACAAGCGGCATAAGAATGGCCGGGAATGCCGCCACTATGGCCATCAGACCATAGTCCTCAGGGGAGAGAAGCGCCAGAAGAACAAGGCTCACAACGAGCTGTAGCAGGGCCGAACATATCTTCTCGATTGTCGACCAAGCCACCCCCTTGATCACCTTATTTTTGAGTTCCGAAGCCATTTTCTATCTTCACTCTCTGCACACCCCTGCACCACCTACTCTTCGATTATGAAAATCTGCTCGCTTTCACCGTGCATCAGGTGTCTTTCGCGAGCATACTTTTCGAGGAAACGGTCGTCCGTCTTGAGGTTATAAATGAAGGTGCTATCCTCCACAATGAGTTCCCTGTAGTGTTTCATCTCACGATGGAGATTATTAACCCTACGCTTGGTCTTGAAATATCCAAAAATATTCACATCCGAAAAGAAGCACACCATCAGCAGGAGCAGCAACGCTGCCCCCACCCAATGTGCGTTTTTCTTGAGGAATTCCTTAGTATTGGACATGTCAAGCAGTACTTTATATTACTATTGGTATACTACTCGTTTACAATGGTATAAATATCTTTCAGATTGCGACCGATGTCGTTGTAATCCAAACCAAAACCAACGATGAAATCGTCGGGAATATCCATTGCGCGATACTTCACCTCGTAGCTCTTGGTGAACTTGGTGGGCTTATAGAGCAGGGTTGCA
The DNA here is from genome assembly GCA_017628675.1 of Tidjanibacter sp. Taxonomy (GTDB): domain Bacteria; phylum Bacteroidota; class Bacteroidia; order Bacteroidales; family Rikenellaceae; genus Tidjanibacter. The sequence goes on along the minus strand of JAGBYS010000237.1, from coordinate 752 downwards.
ATAGCAACGCTTGCGGGCTTATAACCCTTGAGCATCTCGAGCATATGCTCCATACTCTCACCCGTATCTACAACATCCTCCACAATGATAATGTGGCGGCCCTCGACGCTGCCATTAATGCCAATCAGATCCTGCACCTTGCCGGTGGAGGCGGTGCCCACATAGGATGCAATCTTCACAAACTGCACCTCGCAGGTCAAATCAATCCTGGGCATCAGCTCACCCATAAACATAAAAGCACCGTTAAGAACGCCGAGGAACAGAGGTGTATCAACGCCCTTGTAATCCTCATTGAGGCGATCTGCAACTCTCTGCACAGCCTCAGCAATCTCTGCGTGGGGGATGGAGAGTTCAAAAGTTTTGTCGTGAAGGGTCACGCGTGGTTTGTTATTTTGGCTCATATAGCACTACTAATTTATTGGTAAATATCCTATCAACGATTCTCCAACGGCTCAAACATTGGAGAAAAAAATATATATTTGCAAAGTTAATAAAAATTCTATGAACGATAACACACTTTTTGCGCTTTTAATTACGCTTTTTGCTGGATTGGCAACTGGCATTGGTAGTTTGATATGTTTTTTTGCTAATAAAACCAACAAAAAATTCCTCTGCTTCTCGCTCGGTCTGTCGGCTGGCGTGATGATTTATATCGCTTTTATGGAGATGCTCCACAGTGCAAGGCTCTCACTTGGAGAACTTTACGGTGTGCAGGGAAAGGCAGATGGCATCACCACCCTACTCTTCTTTGG
>JAGBYS010000236.1 GCA_017628675.1 Tidjanibacter sp. | reverse complement strand
CTCTGGGCCGAACACCTCTACCTCCACGGCGAGGTGTCGTTCCCGTGGTTGGTGCTCGGCAATGGTTTTGCGGGTGATGTGTGGGCTGTGCAGTGGTATGAACTGACGGGTGCTCTGGGCGGCTCGCTCTGGGTGTTGCTCACCAATGTGCTGCTCTTTGAGCTTATCCTTAATCGCAAGAGGAGGGGTGTAGCTGTGGCCACGGGCCTTGTTGCACTCGTTCCAATTGTGGCTTCGCTCCTCATTGGTGCGGGCCTCGAGGAGAATGAGGGGGCGCAGAAGGCCACCGTGACGGTCGTTCAGCCCAACATTGACCCCTATAAGGAGAAATACTCACTTCCCACCCACCAACAACTCGCCATCTTTAGGAGCCTTATTGAGGAGGCCCCCGAGGAGGTCGATTTCATCGTTCTGCCCGAGACGGTCATTGGCGACAGCGGCAACATCATCTGGGAGCATAAACACCTGGACAACGGCTCCGTACAGGCCCTGGAGAGGGTGCGCTCGGAGCGTTACCCGAGGGCGCAGATCATCACTGGAGCGATGACGAGCAAGGTCTACCGCCAGGGCGAAAGTGTGAGCCGGACGGCCCGCAACCAAGGAGGACTCTGGTATGACCGTTACAATACGGCCCTTGCTCTGGATGGCGACTCGACCCTCAAGGTGAGCCACAAGTCGCGCCTTGTGGTGGGCGTGGAGAAGATGCCCTATATGAACCTGCTGAAGCCCCTCGAGAAACTTATCGTCAACCTCGGCGGCACCACGGGTGAGCTCGGCACGGATAAGTATCGCCGCCTGTTCCTGTTGCGTAACGACCACTTCCCCTATGGGGTGTCGGTGGCGGCCCCCATCTGCTACGAGTCGGTCTATGGCGACCACTTCGGAGCCTTCGCGGCCGACGGTGCGGAGATTATGATGGTCATCACCAATGATGGCTGGTGGCACGATACGGAGGGCTACCGTCAGCACTTCTCCTACTCCCGTCTGAGGGCCATTGAGACTCGCCGCTGGGTGTGCCGTGCGGCCAATACGGGCATCAGCGGCTTCATCTCCCCCTCGGGCGAGGTTATCAAATCTCTCGGCTGGGACGAGCGCGGTGTGCTCACCCACCAGGTCACCCCCTCGCGCAAGGTGACCCTCTATGCCAAGGCGGGCGACTACCTCGGAAGGCTCGGAACTTACCTCTGGATTCTCTCCTTACTCTACTATGTGAGTTACCGCTTCCGCCGCCGCAGCCACCTTGTAAAATAATAGCAATCAAACATTTACACCATATACTTTTGGACGATGAACTACTCCCAGACAACGCAGTTTCTCTTCAATTCCTTTCCCTCCTATCAGAATGTGGGCCCGGGTGCCTACAAGGAGGGGTTGCACAACATTGTAGAGATGTGTCGTAGGCTCGACAACCCTCAGAAAAATTACTTCACGATTCACATTGCGGGCACCAATGGCAAGGGCTCCGTGTCCCACATCCTCGCCTCGGTGCTTCAGCAGGCAGGCTACTGCGTGGGCCTCTTCACCTCGCCCCACCTGGTGGATTTTCGTGAGCGCATAAGGGTCAATGGCGAGCCCATAAGCGAGCGAGAGGTTGTGAGGTTTGTCAGGGAGCACAAGGAGGAGATGACCTCGCTGGGGCTCTCCTTCTTCGAGATGACCACCGCTATGGCCTTCCACCACTTCTCGGAGAGGGATGTGGAGGTGGCAATCATCGAAACAGGACTTGGCGGCAGGCTCGACTCGACCAACATACTGAAGCCCATCCTCTCCATTATCACCAACATAGGCCTCGACCACACCGCCCTGCTCGGCTCCACCATAGGCGAGATAGCCTTCGAGAAGGCTGGAATCATCAAGGAGGAGGTGCCCGTTGTGATTGGCGAGAGCGCCCCCGAGAGCGACGAGGTATTCGAGCGTGTGGCCAAGGCACACAACGCACTTCTGGTCCACGCCGACAGGGAGTGGGAGATTGTCGATAGCGCCCCCTCGGGCGAGTTTATGCGCTACCATCTGCAGCGTCCCCGCGATGGTCGCAACCAGATTTTGGACCTCGATTTGATGGGCTCCTATCAGCGTAAGAATATCCTCACGGTGCGCACGGCTGTGAGTCTGCTGCGCCACCAGACACCCCTGAACATCTCCACCCGAGCACTCGTCGAGGGCACACGCAGCGTATGCTCCTCCACAGGTCTTATGGGTCGTTGGCAGAGGCTTGGCACTAGCCCTCAGGTGATATGCGACACGGGTCATAATGCACACGGCATCAAGGAGTTGGTGGAGCAGATTGCCCGCCAGGACTACCGCAAATTATATATGGTTGTGGGTATGGTGAGCGACAAGGATTTCGACTCGGTCATTCCGCTGATGCCTCGCGACGGCTACTACATCTTCACCGCCCCCTCGGTGCCACGCGCACTGCCGGCCTCCTCGCTTGCCGAGAAGTTTCTGTCCGAAGGGTTTGAGGGCGAGGTTGTAGAGGGTGTCCACGCGGCCTATCGCAGGGCTGTGGAGCTTGCCACACCCGAGGATTTCATCTTCATCGGCGGAAGTACTTTTGTAGTGGCCGACCTCCTCTCCGAGTAAATAAACGCATCTCGCGGGTTAATTTTGCACCAAATTTCAAAAGCGGCATCCTCATTTGCGTCAAGCAAACTGCGGTGCCGCTTTCTCATTTCGCACAAAATTCACTCCGCGATAAGCACTCGCTGTCTTTCAAGGGGAGGCGGTGGTCAGCACCACCAGCACTCGTTGCGACCGTTGTCGCCACAAAATTACCTCCGCGATAAGCGTTTTTTTATTTGTCTAAAGTCTAAGGTCAAAAGTCTAACCGACCTAAGGCTTGAGAAAATTCAAAATTCAAAATTGTCGGGAGATCAACATCCCTTAAATACCTTCTCTCTCAATTCTCAATTTCCTTTTAGCCCTTTTGGCCCCTTTAGCCCTTTTGGCCCTTTTGAGGTGTCGGCCCTCCCATTTCTCCCATTTCTCCCATTTCTCCCATTTCTCCCATTTCTCCCATCTCTCCCCCACAAGATCTGTTGCCCCTCTCCTTCGCTCGTCGTGGCTGTTGCCAACAAAAAAACCACATCGCGTCCGATGTGGTTTTACTTGTTCTGCCTTTGTGAGCGGGTGACCTTGTCACCATCAGTGGCAGCGAATCAACTTGTTTGAGTCTGTCACAGACTATTTGTTGCGGAGCTCGTCAGAAACGGTGAGTTTCTTGCGGCCTTTTGCGCGGCGAGCGGCGAGTACTTTGCGACCGTTTACGGTAGCCATACGCGCACGGAAACCGTGTTTGTTGATTCTTTTCCTCTTGGAAGGTTGATAAGTCCTTTTCATAGCGCTATTTATATTTGTTTATCAGTTTTGTCTTTTTTCGGACTGCAAAGGTAAGCAATAAATTCAAAATTCAAAATTCAAAATGCAAAATTGTTGTTTTTGAACCATTTTTATGGCCTATCGCTTGGCGTAAATCACCTGTTTGGTCTCGAAAAACTCCTCTTCGAAGAGGTCCGAGATGTTGTGGATGTCGCACCTAAGGCGTGCGTCGGCAATCTCTTCGGTGAGGTTTCCGCCCTTGAGGATGAGCATACCGTTGGGTAGCGTACCCCTCTGGCCGCTGCGCAGTTTGGGCAGAGCCCACCCCTTGAGGGTCTTGAGGTCCGTGACGGCACGGCTCACGACATAGTCGAACTCCCCCTTGACGGCCTCTATGCGGGCGTTTATGGGGGTAACATTCTTGAGTCCCAGGGCCGAGGCCACCTCCCTTACGACCGTGATCTTCTTGCCTATGGAGTCCACAGCCGTAAACTCCACCTCGGGGAAGAGGATGGCAAGCGGAATGGTGGGGAAGCCGCCACCGCAGCCGATGTCCACCACGCGGGCACCGGGGGCGAAAGAGCATACTTTGGCGATGGCCAGCGAGTGGAGTGCGTGGCGCACGTAGAGCTCGTCAATATCCTTGCGGGAGATGACATTGATCTTGGCGTTCCACTCGGTGTAGAGCTCGCCGAGAGAGTCCATTTGGCGCTGTTGCTCCTGGGTGAGGGTGAAGTATTTCGAGATAATTTCGGGTTGCATAGGCTCCTTATATATTATTATAATGGGTATGTCTGAGGGTTATTTGTGTCGTTGGGTGGCACGGCGCACCATATTGCCCAGCGTGCGGTAGCCATACATCAGCCTGTAGGCTCCACCGCAGGCCAGGTAGAGGCGGTAGCGCTTGTGCCAGGCCAGGTCGCGGTTGTTCTTGATGATATCCTTGAACTGCCAGGTGCGCCTCTTGAACTCCTTGGAGCTGAAGATGCCCCCGTTGAAGGCTCGGCGCACAATGAGATAGGTGTTGCGCTCCTCGACCAGCGAGTAGAGGTCGTGCCCCTCCATCAGCTGCAGGCAGTAGCCACGGAGCCTCACCTCGCGCTCGAAATCCTCCTCCGAGTAGGTGCGTGTGAGCAGGTTGCTGTGCTCGCTGTGGACATAGTGGTAGAAGGCCTTGGGCAGGTAGGCCACCCTCATCTCGGGGTGCCTCAGCAGCGAGAGGCAGATGAGGAAATCCTCGCCGTGGGATATGTCGGAGGGGATTACCACCCCATACTTGCGGTAGCACTCGTGGCGCACGAGTTTGTTCCAGCAGTAGGGCCTCAGGCGGCCGCCCTTGAGCAGATCCATCAGCACACTCTCACACCCAGGCCCCGAGGGCTCTTGGCTTATGTGTTTGACCGGCTTGCGGCCGTTGTAGTCGTAGTAGAAGTCGCAGATGACCATATCGGCCTCTTGGCTCTCAGCCGTGGCGTAGAGCTCCTTGAGCATTGTGGGCTCTGCCCAGTCGTCCGAGTCGACCTGCAGGGAGTACTTGCCCCTGGCCTCCTCGATGCCCCTGCGGCGTGTGGCAGCCACACCCTCATTGGCCTTGTGAATGACCCTTATGCGCCCATCGTCCTGGGCGTAGCGGTCACAGATGACGCTGCTGCCATCCACGCTGCCATCGTCAATGAGCAGGAGCTCCCAGTCCGTGAAGCTCTGTGCGAGGATGCTATCCACACACCTATGGAGCGAGAGTGCCGCGTTGTAGACGGGCACAATCACCGAGATCGTTGGGGTGTGGGGGGTGGTCATCGTGGCGACTTAGAGTGTTATGTTGAGTTTGTCGGTTATCCACCGATTGAACATCTCCTGCTCCTCGAGGGTGGTTTCGCCCAGCGAGTTGATGCAGCCGAACAGGAGTGCGGGGTTGCTCTCCGCCTCACGCAGCTTGCGGGCCATATATCCCCCCTTCTTCTCCACCGAGGGTTTGAAGAAACAGGTTGTGCCCTTGGGCGAGCGGACGCCGAGCTTGCCCTCGCGATAGTTGCTCACATAGAAGAGGGTGGGCGAGGAGAACTGCGACGGCTCGCGGAAACGGTGGCGTATGTTGCCATCCAGTAGGTCAGGCCTCTCAGCAAAGAAGCGCTCAAACCACCCACGGCGCATAGGTACGGGTGCGTGGGGGAAGAGGAAGAAGTAGCCCGAGTGGAGTAGGTCGGCCGCATTGAGCATAGGGTCTTTGTGGCCGAAGATTTTGTGCCTCTTGCCCAGGTGCTTGGCCCAACGGAGCAGGCGTGCAGCCAGGGCGGGCACCTTGCGGGCATAGATGTTGGTCCTCTCGCCCTCAAACCACATCTCCGCCTTGGCGGGCGAGGCCAGAAAGACATCGTCGTTGAAGTAGAGGTAGCGCTCCGCAAGGCCTGGTATGCGCCAGAGCATTGTGGAGATAGCTAGCGAGTTGAAGGTGGGAAGATATTGTTCGTAGCCCCTGAAGAGCACCTTGTGGTCCACTAGCTCAATGGGGATCTTGTTGTTGGGGAAGTTGCGATCCACGAACTCCTGGGCGTGGGGGTCCTGATTGTCGGTGACAATCCAGATTTTCCTCACCCAGGGGGCGTAGCGCAGTATGGAGGCTATGCAGAAGTAGATCTCGCCCGTGGCCCTGAAGCGCATATCGCCACCCACATCGTTGTGGGTGGTTGCCACCTTGCCGCCATACTGCAGGCGTTTGGCTCGGTGTGCGGGGTCGTCGCCATCGACCCAGGCGATTACAACATCTACCTCCTCAGTTCTCATAATTCTCAGCCTTAAGCCTTGTGGTCTATACTATCTTTGAAAATCGCTCGGGGATGCGAACGATGAATTTGCGCCTGGTGTTCCAGGGCTTATTGATTGCCCAGATGGGGCGGATGTATTGCTGTATGCGTCGCACCTTGCGTGTTGTGCGCTCCCACTCGAGGCTCTTGGCGCCGGTGATGAGATAGATGGTGCGGGCACGCTTCTGGATATGTTTGAGCCTGCCGGTAGAAACCAGGTCCTGATTGCCCATCCTGTCCTCAATCATTTTGAGGTCCACACTGCCGAAGTGGAAGAGGAAGAGGTTGGGATCTATGCGGAAGTTGTGTCCCTTGATGCGGTGGAAGCCCGAGCCCCAGCGCACGGGACGCAGGATTACCGAAGGCTTGGTGTAGCGCGAGCAGATGTAGGCGTTGTGGCGCTGCTCCAGGAAGGGGCGCGAGCCGTCAATGACACCCTCCGACTCCAGGTGCTGACCCACATCGATGCCCAGAGCCGAGATGCTCGTGGTGGCCTTGTGGTGGCTGAGGTAGTCGGCAAGGGAGATCCCCAACTTGGGATCCACAACGAGGAACTCGTCGGCGTCGGTGCCGATGACTATCTCGTAGCCCTTCTCATTCATAAGTATGGCTGCCTGCTCGGAGAGGTATCCGAGGCGGTCTTTCTCTGCCTTGACTACGTGCTGAGGGTTGCGCTCCCTGAGGTGGGTTGTGGTGCCCTGGCAGAAGTCGGGCACTTGTTGGTCGGTGCCGTCGAAGAATATGTAGAGGTTCTCTTTGCCAATCTCACGGCCATAGTACTCCACCCACTTGCGCAGGTAGAACTCGTCGTTGCGAACCATTGTGACAGCAGCTATGCGTTTCATTGTCGGTAAGTGTAGTTGGTTGTTCTCTCTTACAAATATACGGAAAAAAGTTCAGAAAAGTACTCTTGCCACCCCTTGGAGAGTTTATTTAATCCATTCGGCAATCTTTTCGGCCACCCTTGTGCCGTCCAGAGCGGCGGAGATGATACCTCCGGCATAGCCTGCACCCTCACCCGTGGGGTAGAGAGCGGCAACTACGGGGTGCTGAAGCGAATCCTTGTCGCGAGGTATGCGCACGGGGGTCGAGGTCCTCGACTCCAGGCCGATGATTTGTGCCTCGTTGGTCACAAAGCCCCTCATTCGCTGGCCCCACTGACGGAATCCTCCCTTCAAAGAGTGGGCCATAAAGTCGGGCAGCCACTCATCGCCACGGCGTACCACGGCCTTGGGCAGATAGGATGTGCGTGGGAGGTCTATGGAGATTCTGCCGGCCACAAAGTCGGCCAATCGTTGTGCGGGTGCTGTGCCGCCACCGCCCACAATCTCGGCAGCCCTCTGCTCGAGCTGTTGGCGATACTTCAGGCCCGCCAATACGCCCCACTCATCTTGTAGGTGTGGGAAGTCCTCGGGGCGCACCTCGGTGACAATGCCCGCATTGGCCCAGCGCGACGAGCGGGCCGAGGCACTCATACCATTGACCACACACTCGCGGTAGTCGGTCATCGCAGGAACAATCACACCGCCCGGGCACATACAGAACGAGTAGACCCCTCGGCTACCCACCTGTGCTGTGAGGGTGTAGGAGGCAGCGGGGAGCCACTCACGCATATCGTCGGAGTGGTACTGTATGCGGTCGATGAGCGCCTGTGGGTGCTCCACCCTCACGCCCATAGCCCACGCTTTGGCCTCCAGCAGCACCCCCTTGGCGTGGAGCATTTCGTAGATGTCATCGGCCGAATGGCCCGTGGCAAGCACCACGGCAGCGCCCTCCACGAGGGTGTCGCCAACCCACACACCAACGGCCCTCTGGTTGCGAATCTCGATGTCGGTCACCTTGGCCTCAAAGAGAAACTCGCCACCTGCGTGGAGGATGCTCTCCCTGATGCGTTCGATGATTCGGGGCAGGCAGTCGGTGCCGATGTGGGGGTGTGCCTCATAGAGAATTTCGGGTGAGGCTCCGTGGAATACAAGGGTTTGGAGTGCGCGGTTGTAGTCGCCACGCTTCTTGGAGCGGGTGAAGAGTTTGCCGTCCGAGAAGGTGCCCGCACCGCCCTCGCCAAAGGCGTAGTTGCTATCGCCAAGGACACCCGCACCTCGATGAATCTGTGCGATATCCCTGCGGCGCTCGGCCACCTTTTTGCCTCGCTCGAGGATTATGGGCCTCAGTCCGAGCTCTATCATCCTCAGGGCCGCAAACAGACCTGCAGGACCTCCGCCCACAATAACTACGGGGGTGTGGCCGTTTACATCGGGGTAGTCGAAGTGAATATCCTGGGGCTTCTGGTCGCCATCCAGAAAGATCTCCACCGTCAGCAACACCTTGGGTGTCTGGTGGCGAGCATCCACCGAGCGCTTCAGGACACGAGCGAGTGCCACCTGCTCACGCTTTACGCCGAGCAGGCGTACGGCCACCGAGAGCCACCCCTCCGTGGAGGCAGCCTGCTTGGGCGAGAGAGTTAAATTTAATGTTTTAGGCACAATGTGTGATTCTTTTCGGCAAAAATAACTATTTTTGTGCAATATCCCTAAAGACAGATGCGTAAACTCATAATTATACCCACATACAACGAATGCGAAAATATCGAGGCGATGGTTGCCAAGGTCTTTTCGCTCCCCGGCGACTTTTCGCTGCTGGTGGTCGATGACGGCTCGCCCGATGGCACCGCCGACATTGTACGCCGCCTGCAAACCGCCCACACCGAGAGGCTCTTTATAATCGAGCGCTCGGGTAAATTGGGACTTGGCACAGCCTATCTCACGGGCTTCGAGTGGGCCCTCAGGGAGGGCTTCGAGGCCATCTACGAGATGGACTGCGACTTCTCGCACGACCCCGACGACCTATTGAGGCTCACGGCGGCCATTGAGGAGGGCGCCGATGTGGCTGTGGGCTCGAGGTATGTGAGTGGCGTGAATGTCGTGAATTGGCCTATGCGCCGCCTGTTGCTCTCTTTCTGTGCCTCGCGCTATGTGAAGTGCATTACCCGTATGCCCGTGAGGGATGCAACGGCGGGTTTTGTAGCCTATCGTGCAGAGGTGTTGCGCGCCATCGACTTCAGCAAGGTCAAGATGAAGGGCTACGGATTCCAGATAGAGATGAAATACACGGCTTGGAGGCTCGGCTTCAACATCAAAGAGGTGTCTATCATCTTCCGTGACCGCACCCTCGGCACCTCCAAGATGAGCAGTGGCATCTTTGGTGAGGCCTTTTGGGGGGTCCTTGGCCTCCGCTTCCGCTCCTTCCCAAGAAAAAGCGTGCCTTGCCGGTAATTTTTGCACAAAATTTCAGAGAGCGGCTTCCTCATTTACCACCAAGTAAACTGCGGAGCCGCTCCTTTATTTTGCACAAAAAATTCCTCAGCAAAACCCGCTTTTCTTTTGGGAATAGGTTGTGCTACAATTCGCCAATCTTTCGGAGGGAGGTATGTAGAGTTTTTCCTAAAATATATAGAGCCGAGAAACCACAAATTGGTTTCTCGGCCCTATTTTTTATTGGTGGGGATGGGATTATTTTGCCCTGGCGATTGCCTCCTTGAGGGTGTCCCACCAGTTGTGCGAAACGATGTGGCACAGGTCGAAGAGCATCATACCGCCCGAGCTGCTCTCGATAGCCTGGGTTACGGCCCTGCCGAAGCGCTCCTGGTCGCCCTGGTACTGCTCCACATAGATGGAGCCCACAACGGGTACTACGCCACAAGTAATCTTCTGTGCAAGCTCGGCTGCACCCTCCACGCAGTACCAGTAGTTCCTGGCCTCGGCGTCCATACCGGCCTCCATACGCTGGCCGATGTCGGGGAAGTCACTATCGACCTCCGCTTTGGTGATGGGGGTGTAGTAAAGACCTGTCATATAGACATCCAGCAGGTCGGCATAGCCCGTCTTGTGGTAGTTCTCCGAGGCCCACTCGAACTCCTCGGCGGGGTTATACTTCTCGCTCGCCCAGTTCACGCCCACATAGTAGTAGGTGGGGTACCAAGCGCCCGTATAGTCGCCCAGAATGAGGTCGGGGTTGATGGCCTTCAGGCGTGCGTGGGCCTCCTCTACGAAGCTCTTGATGACGCTTGCACGGTACTCCATCCAGAGCAGGAAGTGCTCCTCGGGTTTATGGCGCCACTTGCCCTTCTCGTCCTGATACCAAGAGAAAATCTCCTCGGGCTTGGGAGCCTTCTCGAGGCCCGCATACTTGGCAAAGTCGTTGAGCGAGAGGTCGCTGAAGTCGGCCCAGATGTCGTCGTAGCGCACACGGTCGAAGATGATACCGTCGATGGTGGGGTACTTGTGGGCGAACTCCTCCAGGATGGCGAGCTGGTACTCCCTAACCTCGGGGTTGGCGGGGTTGACCATACCGTTGTAGTTGAAGTCCATCTCATTGACGGGCAGGAGCTGATTGTGCCACCAGCCGATGCTCTGCCACTCGGGGTGCTCGTTGTAGATGATGCCACGCTTTACGAAGTTGTGTCCTCCGCAGAAGACATTCAGCGAGGCGTAGCAGCCGAGTCCGTGGCGGCGACAGGCGGCCTCCACCTCGGCGAGCATATCGTACTCCAGGGGGCGCACCGTACCGTGCCACTCGCCCATATAGGGTGCGATGTCGCTCTTGTAGAGCACCTCGCCCATAATACTCTTCACATCGGCCACCACATCCGTGAATCCCAGCTCCTTGATGCGACCCATATAGTAGTCAATGCTGTCGGGGGTGGAGAGGCGCTCGAAGTTGGCCTCGCAGTCGAGCCACATATAGAGCCTCTTGGGGGTGGTTTGCTGGCAACTCTGGAGGCCCACAAAGAGCAGTGCCGCCAGGGCTGCATAAATCAGTTTTTTCATCCTAAGTATTTTTTGTTACAGGTTATTGCATTGATATGACAACGGCAGTGGGCACGCGCCTCTGGCTGCCGTCCGAGGGGCTATTGAGGGCTTTGCCGTCCTTGCCCACCATCACCGACGAGCCGCCGCCATCGAGGTTTATGGCCCAGGTGGCGCCGAGCTTCTTCAGCAGGTCGGCAACCTCGGGCAGGGTGTAGCCAAAGCTGCCGTTCATCTTGCGGCCGTCGCACACGAAGATGATTATCTTGCCATCCTCGGTGTAGCCGAGTGCGGTGCGGGGCTGATACGAAAGGGCTGCGGTGCCGCCACTGTGAAGGACCTCCTTCCAGTAGTTGCTCTCGGCCACATTCTTACCCTCCTTGAGCAGCATAGGGCCGCCGCCGATGGCCTCCTCGGGGGTCCATAGAGTGCCACCCGATGAGCGATGAGGGGTGCTGGTGAAGACGCCCACCTTCTCGTTGTTGCCCTTGGGCGAGGTGAACGAATAGGGGTTGTTGCCATCGTCGGGGCAGCAGTAGACCCAGGTGGCCTCCATACGCCCGTCGGCGTGTACACCAAAGGCCGCCCTTATGGGGCAGGCGGTGTAGCTCTGCCCCTCAAAGGTGGGCCAGGTGTATTGTGCGGCTATGCTCTTCATCTCGCCCTTCGAGATGAGCAGCGAGAGCGACTCGCCATCCCAGAAGTAGCCGCCATTGGTGGCCAACAGAGGGGTGCCACCCTCAAACGAGGCGAAGATGTCGGAGGGGGTTGCGTCCTGCTCCACATAGACAGCGTTGAACTTCAGCGAGGGGTTTTTCTTTGTGTCCACAATGGCGTAGTAGCCGGTGCAGTAGTCATCGGTGCCGTCCTCGTAGAAGTTCTTGAAGGAGTAGACCGCCATACCCTCGGGGTAGCCCTCCAGCTCCACGAGCTCATTGCGGCCCTCGGGCTCGGGTTTAGGCTCGGGCTCGGGGGTGGGAGTTGGGTCCTCTGTTCCGGGGTTGGGATTGGGCTCCGGCTCGGGTGTGGGGCCACAAGCCACCGCCAGCGACCCAAAGAGGCACATAGTCAGCAGTATCGATAATAGACGCTTCATTTTGAGTTGCAAGTTGAGAATTAAAGAGCTAAAAGACCTTAATGATTTGGGTTATTGGTCGTCAGACCAACCAATAGAAGAAGGGCAGGACAGCCACCTGCCCTGCCCTCTTCTGTTTTATTCTACAAATCGAGTTTCCGACTTATCGAATTAGAGTGCAATGAAGAAGCCCTCGATCGAGTTAGCGTTGTTGTTGATATAGTAAACCATAGCACCACCCTCAGTTGCCTCGATAGCCACATCGGAAGTAGGCGATACACCACCCCAGAAAGTTGCGCCATCCTCGGTTGCATAGTTAACAGTGGTAGGCTGAGCGATCAACTCCTGAGTGCTAACATTGAATACCAATACAACGGGAGCCTCACCATAGTTGGGGAAGTGGCTACCAGCTGCCATAGCAGCAACGGGAGTAGATCCAATTGTGCGAATCATCATACTGTTAAGAGCGAAGTTGCCACCAACGGGGTCGTCAACAACTTTAGTCGCTGCGAAGGTGGTACCGTCGATGTGGTAGATCGCGTTCTCCTCATATACAGCAAACAAAGCGCCATCTGCAATATTCTCGCTAATGAGAGCGAATGCGGGGAAGTTGCCAGGGGCGCAGTTCCAAGCACCAGCACTCCAAGTACCAACATAACCCGAAGGCTGAATCTGAATAGGCTCGGCAACAACACCAGCAGCAACCTGCCATACCTCCATTTGCACTGCCATAGTAACACCGGGGATACCCTCATAAGGAGCAATGATGATAGCATTATTAGTCACATCACCACGAACCTCAAGACCTGCACCAATAGGACCATATTTAGCGCCATTAATCAACTGAACGGGAGTAGCGGTTGCCGAAGTCATGTAGTAGAGCTGGAAATCAGCAGTCCACCAATAAGTTGTGGTATCATACAGGTTACGATTGCAAAGAATAAGGTTACCTGCATCATCATTTGCAACAAAGTGAGCAACGAAATCACCAGTGTTCAAAGTACCCTCAACAGCACCGGTTGCTTTATTGATGAGTTTGGAAGCCTGACCATCACCAGGACATACAACCAATTGGTCACCCAAGATTGCGAGAGAGGTTACAGCGCTACCGGTCATAGGACCACTAACAAACGACGAAACACGGTCACCAAGAACTTCAACAACGTTGGTGCTGAACACATTACCTTTCTGTACGAGGTAAACATCCTCCTCGAAACCTGCAGCCTCAATAAGAAGGGTAGCGGTACGCTCAGCAGCGGAGCCGTTCTTTGCTACATTGATAACGGTCTTGGTAGTGGTAAGAGCGCGGGTGCCACCTACAACTGCCCAATCAGCATCCGAAGTAACGGTGTACTCGATGTTGTGGTTTACGGGGAGCTCAACCTCGCCACCCTCGTAGCCAACATAGAGAATGGTTGCATCGCCTACGTTAACCTCGTCAACCTGACCCTGGCTAACAGCGATCTCAACAGCTTTCTCTGCAGCGGTGATGGTCACCTTACCTGCGCGGCCCTCGTAAGCCTCGTTCTCGGCAACAGCGATGGTGAGCTCAATAGCGGTACCTGCAACGCCCTCTGCGGGGGTAACGGTAATCCAAGCTGCGTCAGCAGCAGCGGTCCAAGCTGCGTTGGTGGTGAAGGTAACCACTTTCGTCACAGCATTGGTTGCGAGGTTCAGAGTTGCTTCGGCCTCGTTGTCGAGCGAGAGGGTAGTCTCGGGCACAGGCTCCTCACACGAGAAAAGCATTGCCGCAACAGCAAAAATTGCGAAAAATTTTTTCATAGGTAAAAGATGTTTAGTTAGTTAAATGAATTTGGTGTTTTGTTTTTTCTATGGTTGGTTTTGTCTTTGGGCGGCCTCCTCGGCTCGTGGTTGAGTGGTAAAATGTCACCCTAAGACAATTCAAAAATAAGATACCTATAAATTAAAAACAAAATTAAACGCATTAAAAATACTCTTTTTATTATATTAATTTTGTTTTGTTGGGGTAATGTGTTGTAAATCAGCACCGTGTCAGTCTGGTGTGTTTGGGATAATTTCTAAAGGCTTTTTTCTACGGGTTGGGACAAATGGGGGTAATTAATAAATTGGTTTATTTATTTCGGCTTTTCTCCACCCCTCTCACAACCCACGCGCCCAATTCGTAGAGCATCCAGATGGGTACCGCAACGAGCATCAGCGTGAACGGGTCGCCCGTGGGGGTGATGAGTGCTGCGACCACAAGCGCAATAACAATGGCGTAGCGACGGCTGCGCACCATCTGTTGGTGGTGGAGCACCCCGAGCCTTGCCAGAAGGGCACACACGATGGGGATCTCGAAGAGCGCGCCCATCACCAGAGTCATACCAAGCAGGGTGGAGGTGTAGGACTCGAGCGAGATCATATTGGGCACCGCGCTGCTTACCTGGTAGCCGGCCAGAAAGCGGAATGTGAAGGGGAAGATCACAAGGTAGTTGAGGGCGCATCCCACCAGGAACATCACATAGCCGCCCACGACATAGTGTCGGGAGTGGCGGCGCTCGTGGTCATAGAGTGCGGGCGAGATGAAGCTAAACAGGGAGTAGATGATGTAGGGTAGTGCCACCAGCAGGCCCACATAGAGGGCCACCTTGAGGTGGATGACAAACTGAGTGGCCAGCCCCGTGTTGATGAGTTCCACGATGGGTCCTCCGTCGGTGGGGAGGGTCTGTCCGAGGAGTCGGTAGGAGAGGAAGTCGCCCTTCGAGGGGGCCAGGACCAGCTCAAAGAGCCACTCCTTCAGGCCAAAGCCCACCACCGTAGCCACCACCACGACGGCCACAATGCGCACCAGATGACCCTTCAGGTCGTCCAGGTGGGCCCAGAAACTCTTTGCTTGGTCGGCCATTCTGTTTGCTCCCAGGGGGTAGGGCGTGAGTCACCCTACGATTAGTTCTCCTTCTCGATGTCGTCTTTGATTTTTTGTGCTTCCTCTTTGGCCTCATTCATACCCTCCTTGAAGGAGCGCACACCTTTGCCGATGCCGCGCATCAGTTCGGGAATCTTCTTGCCGCCAAACAGCAGGAGAATAACGAGCGCAATGACGATGATCTCCCATCCGCCGAGTCTGCCAATGAATAACATCTTTGCCATAGTGTAAAAAAACTATTAGTCCGTAATGGTTGTTTATAAGGCAAAGATACAACTTTTTTTGGTGATTTATCAACTGTGGTGGGGCGTGAGGCTCTTTTAGTGGAGAAAAATTTCTTGGTTTGCCCCCAACAATTTTGTACCTTTGTCAGCATTAAGTACCAACAGTTCCATTTAACCACTGAAACTATTATGAAAAAGTATGCAAGAGGTGTGCTCTGCCTTGCAGGTGCAATGCTCTCGTTATTCGCTCTGGATGGTTGCCAGCCCCGCCAGATGGCCACGGTGAGCAACTACGATGTTATTCCCCAACCACGCCAGGTGGAGTTTCTGGACCAGAAGTCCCCCTTTGTGCTCGACCAGAACACCCAGGTGCTCTATGGCACCGAGGTGGATATCAGAGATGCGGAGTTCCTCAGGGACTACATCGCCGAGGCTACCTCCATACGCCTTGCCGAGCCCATCCTTTTCGATGTGACCAAGGTGCCCGCACGCACCCCCATCATTGTGCTTGGCATTGAGCCCTCTGCCACGCAGCCCGAGGGCTACACCATCACCATCGACAGCCTTGGGGTCAATATTGTGGGCGGCTCGGCCGACGGCCTCTTCTATGGCATCCAGACCCTGCGCAAGACGCTCCCCGTGGGTAAGTTCTGCTCCGTGGAGCTGCCCGCAGCCCGCCTGGTGGACTATCCCCGCTTTGGCTACCGTGGTATGCACTTGGACATCGCTCGCCACTTCCAGGATGTGGAGTTCATCAAGAAATACATAGACCTTCTGGCGCTGCACAACATCAACACCTTCCATTGGCACCTGGTGGACGATCAGGGCTGGAGGGTTCAGATCAAGAAGTATCCTCTGCTGACGACCATCAGCACAACTCGCAAGCAGACCGTCATCGGTCGCAACAGTGGCGTGTGGGACGGCAAGCCCTACGGCGAGGGTATGTTCTACACCCAGGATGAGTTGCGCGAGGTTGTGGAGTATGCCCGCGAGCGCCACATCGACATCATCCCCGAGATCGATATGCCCGGCCATATGGTGGCTGCCCTGGCGGCCTACCCTGAGCTCGGCTGTACGGGTGGCCCCTACGATGTGTGGACCATCTGGGGCGTGTCGGAGGATCTGCTCTGTGCCGGTAACGACCAGACCATCCAGTTCTGCAAGGATATCCTCGACGAGATTGTTGAGATTTTCCCTTACGAGTATATCCACATTGGCGGCGACGAGTGCCCCAAGGTGCGCTGGGAGGAGTGCCCCAAGTGTCAGGCCCGCATCGATGCTGAGCACCTTCACCACACCTCGGCCAAGTCGCCCGAGGAGGCCCTGCAGGGTTGGTTTATGCGCCAGATGAGCGACCACCTAGCCAAGTACGGCAAGAAGGTTATCGGCTGGGATGAGGTGCTCGATGGCGAGAACCTGGGCGAGAATATGGTCATTATGTCGTGGCGTGGTGATGCGGGTGGCATAAAGGCCGCCAAGCGTGGCGTGCCCGCCATTATGGTGCCCAACAATCTGCTCTACTTCGACTACTACCAGACCAAGGAGGTCGATAGGGAGCCCTTCGCTATTGGTGGCTACAACCCCATTGAGAATGTCTACGCCTACGACCCTCTGGCAAAGATTCCTGCCGAGAGTCAGAAGTATATCATCGGTGTGCAGGCCAACATCTGGACCGAGTATATCCACACCACCGACCACATTGAGCATATGGCTCTGCCTCGTATGTCGGCCCTTGCGGAGGTGCAGTGGAGCGACCCCGAGCAGAAGGACTACGACCGCTTCCTTGTGCGTCTGCAGCCTATGCTCGACCGCTACAGGGCCCTCGGCTACAACTATGCACCCTATGTGTTGGATGTGGTAGCCGACCTCTCTCCTGCCAAGGGTGAGCGTGCCCTTAGGGCAACCCTCACGACCCTCGATGGCGCCCCCATACACTACACCCTCGACGGCTCGGATCCCACACCACGCTCGCCTCGGTACTCTTCCGAGGGGGTTATTATCAATAAGACGGCCACTCTGCGTGCTTCGGCACATCGCTATGGCCGTATGAGTCAGCCTATGGTTGTGGATGTGAGCTTCTCGGAGGCGACACTCTGCCCCATCACCCTTCTGACCACTCCTGCAGAGAGCTACACCTTTGGTGGCGCACCTGTACTTGTGGACGGAATGGTCGGCAACAAGAACTACCGCACGGGTCGCTGGCTCGGCTTCTACAATACCCCCTGCGTGGCACAGATTGACCTCGGGGAGATGAAGCAGACCAGCCGTGTGAAGTTCAATGTGTGTGTGAATAAGGACGACGGATGTATGGATGCTCGTGGAGTGAAGGTGTGGCTCTCGGACGACGGCCAGCAGTGGCGCGAGGTGGTCAGCGAGGAGTATGCACCTATGACCCTTGAGGACGACCACGGCCTCTACCACCACACCGTAGAGTATGCCCCCACCGAGGCCCGCTATGTGAAGGTGGAGATTGCCTGTGAGCACAGCATCCCCTCGTGGCACGCCTACTTCCCAGGCTCCCAGGGCTTCCTCTTCGTGGACGAGATAGCGGTGGAGTAATATAGCAATCGCACAACAAAAAGACCTCGCAGAGTTTTCTGCGAGGTCTTTTGTTATTAGTCAATAAAAGGCAGCTTGTTATGTTCGCCAGAACCACTTTAGGCGTGTGGTAAGCATTGTGATAAGCACCGTGACGGAGGTCAGTATCACGCCGTGGAGAAATCCGAGCCAGGGCGACGAGTAGAGAGGCCACAGCAGTGCGATGCCACCCGTAAGGTTCAGGAGCGGATAGACCAACAGGTCACACGCCACATAGGCAACCATAGGGTTCTGGCCGCTCTGCCACAGGAATGAGAGTCCCTTGCGCCAGCCGAAGTAGTCCACCGTAACGCTCAAGGCCACAAGCGACGCCACAGCCAGGCCGGCCGTCGTGAAGAGGTAGCCGAGGGTTGCAGGGTCCTTTTTGATACCTCCCTGCAGGGGCTCGGCCATTATGCCCAGAGCCACAAGCACTGCTGCAAGCAGTGTGAGCCTTCGCCAGAGGGTGCCCATAGAGCCACTAACCTTGCTCGAGGCCACGAGCATCACCGCAAGAGTGCCTATTGCAACCACCGACCAGAGGCCAATCAGGTGGTTCTGCACCGTGCCGAGTGTGGCCACCACGAGGACCACGGCCGCCAGGGCCAGCACAGCCGCCCAGCGACTATTGTTTTTGTTGCGCTCGGTGGCGGACTCTTTGCCGCTCATCGACTTGCGGAGCATCTCGCCCGCCTCAATTGCAGGCAGGAGAATCAGCAGGTAGCGCAGGTAGTCCATCCTCAGCAGCCACCACAGGGGCGAATAGTGCATCACCCTACCGGCCCAACTGCCCTCCACATCGGCTCCGAGCACAAGGAGTGCCAGAAGCGCAAAGAGCACCAGGCGTATCCACCCTCCGATACCTTTCAGACACCCGAGGGAGGTGGCCAGGTAGATGAGGCCCGCAAAGAGCGCCACATTGGAGAGAATCAGGATGATGATATTGCTAAACTCGGGCGAAAAACTCTCCACCAGAGCATAGTCGGTCGTAAGGAGCATAGCAACCGCCACACCATAGGCCGTAACCTTTATGGCCACACGACCCCACACGGGCACCCTCCCAAAGCGCATAAACATCGGGAAGAGCACCGCAAAGGCGCCTATGGCCAGCAACCAACTGCGCACATCCTGTGGCGAGGAGAGCACATAGGGGTAGAAGTGCTGGATGAAGATGGCAAAGAAGGCGAGTTGCAAAAAGCGCAGCACAACATCCAGAGCCACCTTCCACCACCCTTCGCCACGCTCCAGGCGTGAGCCGATGGAGAACGGCAGAGCCGCACCCATAGCAAACAGGAAGAAGGGGAAGACCAGGTCGACCCAGGTGAGGCCCGAGATTTCGGGCAGGTAGGCGTGGGTTGGTGGGGGTGTCTGGGCGTGGTACATCCACTCGGGG
The DNA here is from genome assembly GCA_017628675.1 of Tidjanibacter sp. Taxonomy (GTDB): domain Bacteria; phylum Bacteroidota; class Bacteroidia; order Bacteroidales; family Rikenellaceae; genus Tidjanibacter. Next base: position 2,842 of record JAGBYS010000236.1, on the reverse strand, counting down.
AGGATGCCCGCCACCACCGTTGCCGAGAGCACCATCGTGATGATGGCGTAACCCCTCAGTGCGTCAAGAGAGTATGCTCGCTGTTTCATTGTGGGTCAGTTATTATTCGACTTCGGCGACATAGACACGACCAAAGCGGTCGGTGGCCCTCACCTCCAATTTAGCCTCGGGGTTCTTGGGCTCGGCCGCGAAGAGGTGGGTGGTAGCCACGGGCGAAATCCAGGCATAAACAACCTTCTCCTTATCGGAGCAGAGCTCATAGGCTGCCCTGTCGTAGCCCTCAAACTGTGTCATATCGGCCGTCTTTACGCCATCCTCATAGAGCTCCACGCTCCATTGGCTATCCCAGTTCCAGACATTGGCCACCACGGCGGCGGGCTGGTCGGCCTTGCTGCCGGGCTTGTAGGCGCGCAGTTGGTACTCCTTGTCGAAGCCCGAGGACTTGTAGTACCAACTCACATTGGTGCCGTCAACCTCATAGACGCCATAGCCCATAGGGGTGCCGTCGAGGCACACTTCGCCCCTCCACCAGGTGCCACATACGGCGCCCGTGTTGTGCTCCATAGGGCCTTCGGTGTGCTCGATGTTGAGGTTGAAGTGCATATGGCCCGAGATGATGTGGCAGTTTTTGTACCCCTTGAGCAGCTCAAAGAATGCACCTGCATTCATCGTCTGCTCGGCCATAACATAGCCGTTATACTCGAAGGGTCGCTGAGTGGGGGAGAGGCGTGCGGGGATGTGCTGGATGATAAAGATTGCCGCATCCTTGGGCACATAACTAAGATCCTTCTCGAGCCACTCCAGCAGAGCCTCGGTGTAGTAGCCCACATAGAAGTACTCCCTGCCCACATAGAAGTTGTTGTTCAGGAAGATGTAGTGGGCCTTACCCCTGTTCATCGAGTAGTAGTTGGGTGCAAAAATCTCCTCAAAGGTCTTGTAGGAGGTCTCAAAACATTTGCCGTTGTAGCTCATATCGTGGTTGCCCAGGATGCGCCACACGGGAATACCCACCTTGTCGCCTACCTCCAGGTAGTGGGGGTAGAGCCAGGGAGAGTCACCCACGATGTCACCACAATCGACGCTGAAGTAGTCGCCACCGATGCTTGCCGCGAGCGCACCCATATCCTCGGCGATGGTCTTGTAGCGCTTGATGTCCTCTGTGGAGGTCGCCTGCACATCGGCCGTGGCAAAGAAGGTGTGCTTGGTGTCGTCGTTGGGGTTTGCGGTGAGGGTGAAGTTGTACTTTTTGGTGCTCTTGTCAATGGGCAGGAAGAACTGGGGAATACTTCCCTTGTTCTCCACGAGATAGCCCGAGGGGGTCGAGATGTAGATGTGGCGAGCTCGCCTATCCACCTCGAGGGTGAATGAGCCGCACTTATCGGTCTGGGCGAAGTTGTAACCGTCGGTCACAACCACACCCCCAATGCCTTTGCCCTCAGTCGTGCACACCGAGCCCTTCACCTGGGCCGCAAGGGCTAAGGTGATGGTGCTCAGTAATGCCACTGCGAGCAATATTACTCGTTTGATATTCATAGTTTTATCTTTTACTGATTGGCCTGAATGTAGGCATCGATACCCTTCTTCAGGGCCGACCAATAGTCGTAGTTCTTCACGTGGATGAGGTCGAAGAGGAAGTAGCCATCGCAAGCGTTGATGGCTGCATCAACCGTGCTTGTTGCTGCGTTGGGTTGATTGCCATTGGTCCAACCGGTACCGTTGCCCACATCGGGGCCGCCAATAACCACGCAGTCGCCCATCACCTTATTGTGGGCCAACTTGCAGAAGCCCTGCACCGTCCATTCGCTGCTGCCATAGATACTCGAAGTACCGGCGTAGGCACCAATGACGAGCAGGTCGAGGTGGTCGGCATAGCCGTAGTTCTTGTACTCTGCGCTTGCCCACTTGGGATAGGCACTTGCGGTGTTGTAGGAGGGGCTTGCCCAATTGACACCCATATCGTAGTAGCTCGAATACCAGCCACCAACATAGGCACCAAAGGAGATGTCGGGATTTACACTCTTCACGGCATCCCTTGCTTTAATAATGAAGTCGTGGATGGTCTTGGCCCTAAACTCCAACCATTTGTACTGCATTGTTCCCATCATTGGGGGCAAGGTCTTGGCACCGGGGCTCATAACATCACCAGGCCAATTGGCGATGGTGCTGCCGATGTACTCTTCAAACTTGGTGCGGGACTCATCCGAGAAGTCACACATCAAATCGTCGTAGCGACAACGATCCAACACAATACCATCCAAATCCTCGTATGCGGCCAAATCTTTGAGAAGGTTGCACACAAAATCCATAGCCTCGTCATTTGCGGGGTTGAGGAACTTGGTGCCATAGCTCTCGATGTCCATCATATTCTGCAAGCCATCGGCGGTGTTGAGCACCGTTACCCAATCGCGATACTTTTCGTCACGATAGGCCATACCCTGTGCCTCCATACCATAGGTGGGCTCTGCGGCATTGCCTGCCACCATAGTATTGAAACCTGCGTGCACGCGAAGGCCTGCCTTGTGTCCCGCCTCGATGAATGCCTGGAGGTAGTCCCAATCGGCAGTGCGCTTCTCCCAATGGTAGCCCTTGCCACCCGCCCACGAGGCGAGTTGTTTCACCTGCTCGGTGTGGCTGGTGCGGAAGAGCACATCACCCATTGTGGGCCTAATGTCCACAATAATATCCGTAAAGCCCGTTTTTGCCACGCGATTCATATCGAACTCCATCTTCTGCTGACTATTGGCATAGTCGTGGAAGTTGGCAGCCGCATCAATCCAAACATAACGGGGTTTGAGTTTGGTGGGCTCGGGCTCGGGCTTATCTTCGGGATCCTGATTGGGGT
>JAGBYS010000235.1 GCA_017628675.1 Tidjanibacter sp. | reverse complement strand
GGGCTATGTTATTATTTATCTATAATTTAACTCGTATTTTCTATGAAAAATTACTATCTTTGTGTCAGAATTAGGGCGCCAAGTGGCAAAAACGAGAAGTCGCCATTAGTCACAATTGCAAGGCTCAATTGATTCCCTTATTTTACCCACAACTCCGTAACTATCTGATTATCAGAGTGGTTTACTTTCTGCATAGGAAAGTAAACCGTTAGTTATAAAACAGTTAAATTAATCATAAACGATTAAAAAAGCACTCTTAATCAAGAGTGCTTTTTTACGATTCTGCGGGATGGGTGGTTGGGGGCAGCGTGAGCTAACCTTGCAGCACCAACACGAAATCTTTGGGCAGGATGACATTCTCAAGATCGATTGTCTGGGCAAACAGAGGGGCCATATCGCGGGCCGTGAAGCCTGCAATGCCGCAGCCGATTCTGGTTACCAGGAATACCTTCTCGGGGTGAGATTGTGCATAGGCCACAAACTCATCCACATAGGGTTTAATAGCCTCCACGCCACCGTGCATCGTGGGAATGGCGTAGCACTGTCCTTGCATACCAACACCTTGTCCCTGCACGGCACCAAACTGCATACGCGCCACGCGGGCAGCCCCACCACCGTGGGCCCCTGCGAGATTGGAGCCGAACACAAAAATCTCATTTTCCTCCAAGCGGGTGATCATCGGCGGAGTAAATCGTCTGTTGTACATACCGTTTTTGTTATATGAGTGAAAAATAATCTATCCATCACAAAAATATAAAACTTGCCGCAACAATCAAGCGTCAGGCACAATTTACCGTTCCGCCCTGCAAAACCGCGGTGCGAGTTGCTAAAACCGCCATAAATTCATATCTTTGTGAGGGTACTTAGACAATTCACGGACACTATGAAATTTCACTCTTTTGGGCCGAAGGGGGCGCCTACGGTTATGTTGATTCCAGGGCTTGGGGTCACCTTCGAGCTCTTCACTCCCCTCATAAACCTTCTCCAAGAGAGGTTTCATATTATTGCTGTGGAGATTGACGGCTTCGTCATCGGTGAGCACACACAATTCACCTCCATAGGCGACCAGGCGGCGCAAGTGGCCAACCACATCCTTTCGCACCACAGTGGCCACATAGCCTGTGCTTACGGCCTATCGTTGGGCGGAAAGATCCTCTCGCACACGCTTGAGCGAGGCGACATCACCATTGACCACGCCATTCTGGATGCGGCTCCCCTACTCCCACTACCACGCATTATTGTGGGCCCTCTGAGCCACCTGCAGGCGCTCAATGTCTGGACCTGTTACCATTTGACCGGCTTTTGGCGTCGGGTATTCCGCAGCCACTACTTCGACACACTTCTCGACGAGTGCAGGAAGGCATACCCCTGGGGCGGCAGAAGAGCCGTCATAGATGGCTACAAAGCGGTGTACACCACCAAGTTGTATTCCATCTCGGGCAACGACATCCATTATTGGTATGGCACAAAAGAGGCCTTTGTGGCCAGGGCTCAAGCACGCCACCTAACGGCACTACATCCGAGGGCACAGGTAACCATCTTCCCAAAGATGAATCACGGCGAACTGCTAATTGACCACCCCGAGGAGGTGGCAAAACGAATCACCCAACTAATCTATCCCACACTATGAAAAGCAAGTTATTTATTGAGGCTATTGTGAAATTCCTGGCGGGCGTAGTGCTCATCGGCACCCTCATATTCCTGCCCGCCGGCAGTCTCCACTTCTCCAACGGGTGGCTACTGATGGCAATTCTTTTCATCCCGATGTTCATTGCGGGCATCATCTTGATTGCCAAGAATCCCTCCCTACTCCAAAAGCGCCTGCAAGCCAAAGAGCAGGAGGGCGAGCAGCGCAAGGTCGTAGCCCTAAGTGGCCTACTATTCATCGCCTCATTTATAACTTCGGGGCTCAACTGGAGGTATGGCTGGAGCACACTACCCGAGTGGTGCGTATGGACGGCTGTGGGGCTGTTTCTGGCCTCCTATCTGCTCTATGCCGAGGTGCTCAGGGAGAACACCTACCTTTCACGCACCATTGAGGTGCAGGAGGGGCAGAGGGTCATCGACAAGGGGCTCTACGGCATAGTGCGCCACCCTATGTACTCGGCCACCATACTCCTTTTTCTCTCTATGCCACTCGTTCTGGGCTCACTGCCCTCGTTTGTGCTGATGCTCCTCTACATACCGATTATCGCCAAGCGCATACGCAACGAGGAGGAGGTGCTCACCCAGGGGCTTGAGGGCTACAAGGAGTACACCGAGCGTGTCCGCTACAGACTACTTCCCTTTATTTGGTAACACAACAAGAAAAGCGACCCGTCGAAGGTCGCTTTTCTTTATTTTTGAACACCCCTACTCCACCGCCAGGGCTCGTACTGCTTGATAGCTCTTGAGGAGTGTCACCGCCGAGCGAGAGAGCACTCTGCTGTCGATGAAACTTGCCCTCCACCAATCTATCGTTGCATAGCTATGCGCGAAGCCCTCTGTGTAGTTGTTTTGCTGGTCGCTGTGGGGAACAAAGTAGCTCCACGCAACGCCCTCACCAAGCTGCATATCCATCGTCGGAAGGTTTCCAAACTCACCGAGCGAAACCATCTTATGTGGGAAGTCTTTGTCGAGTTGTGCACTCAGGGCGTTAATATCCTTCATCGTGGCCATATTGTAGAGCTCCAGCGCCACCATATCGACCCACTCGTCGCCCGGGTAGTACTCAATATTCTCCACCTGCGAGGTCCACACCCAGATGAGATTTTTCACCCCTCTTTCGGCGAAGTAATCGAACATCTTGCGCCACAGAGCCTTGTAGTCCCTTGGCTCTGCGCCACACCACCAGTAGTACTCGCCACTACCCACGCTTGCACTCTTGGGGCTGAGCGTATCGGGCAGGGGACGCCACAGCACGGGAATCTTCTTGGCCTGCAGAAGCAGCAACATATCGGCCACCTCCTTGAGGTCCTGCATCATCTGGGCATTCTCCCAAGTACCCTCCTTGAGCATATTGGCGACCGTTGCGGTGGTCTCCTCGCGGAGGTAGGTATACTGCCTTGAGCCCTCAGCCGCAGGCACCATCCAATGCCAATCGATGGCCACCACGCCACCTTCGCTCCACCACTTCTCGGTGGGCGTAATGTCGCCATAGTTGAGCGACGAGGAGGGCGAATGGTGCAAGTACTGATAGTCAAAGGCGGCCACCACGGGATAGTTGCCCGTGTAGCGATTTATCCAGTCACACTCGTTCAGATCCCAGGCAAGGGAGGCCTTCGCACCCGAGAGCGTAGCTCTGCCATAGAGGCTCCAGAGGAACGAGTAGAGCTCCTGCGCTACGGGTAGCGGATTGGGAGTTGCAAGCTGTACGGTAATCTCATCGGGGGGCGTGTGGGGTCCCTCCTCGGTGCGGAAGAGGATGGAACGATCGAGATTGGGCGCGTCGGTTGCCTTATCCACAACCGCACCCGCACCAATGCGTAGTTCATACTCCGTGTCGTAGGCCATCTTCTCGAGGGTCTGGATGGTGAGCTTCACGCTATCGGCCACAACCTCCAGGGGCACACTCGGCGTGAGGGTCACACACGAGGGATCCACCAGCTCGATTTCTCGCTTGAAGAGAATCAGAATCTTCTGTGGCTCAGTCGAGATGTCCAATGCACCCGAGATGATGGACTGGGCCGTGATGACGGGTGTCACGGGCTCCACAACGGGTGGGTCTTCGTGACATCCCACAAGCGACAGCGTCGCCAACAGAAGAGTGAGGTATGTGAGTAGTTTTTTCATATTCCGCAGTGCCATATTACCCCACAAAGATAATCCTATTCCGCCGAAAACGAAATTTTCGGGCTGTATTCTTCTCCTTGTGGCCCGCTCGCTACAGGTAGTCGAGCAACTCGAGCGGATGGGAGATGATTGCCAGGGGCGTGTGGGCGGCGAGTTCCTCTCGTGGGCGGAAGCCCCAATCGACAGCCACGGGGTCTACCTCGGCGGCCTTGGCAGTGAGCATATCGACATTCGTATCGCCCACATAGAGCACCTCCTGGCGCCCCACGCCAACCTCGGCCAAGATGTCTGCTACAATCTGCGGATGGGGCTTGGCGGGCACCCCCTCGCGCTGACCGAGCACCACCTCAAAGGGGATGGTGGGGAAATAGTGAGGTATGAGTTTGCAGGTGGCAGCGTGGTATTTGTTCGACGCTACGGCCATTTTAATGCCCCTTTTGCGGAGTTCTTCGAGCAGTTCGGGTATTCCCTCATAGGGATGCGTTTTCTCGGCATTATGGGCGCCGTAGAAGGGAAGGAATATCTCGCGTGCGCGTGTAAGATTATTAGAGGTGCGCTCGGCCTCGGGCAGAGCCCTCTCGAGGAGCTTCAGCACACCGTCGCCCACCATACTCCTCACCTCGTCATAGGTGCGAAGTGGGAAGCCACACTCCCCGAGGGTGTGATTGACCGCTACTGTGAGGTCACCAATGGTGTTGAGGAGCGTTCCGTCGAGGTCGAAAATTACGAGTTGTTTTGTCATAATTAAAAGTCTAAATATCGTCTTGCCACGACTGTTTTCTCTTCATATTGAGTCTTGCGCGTGTCATTTCCTCACGAATACCTCCATTTTTGAGAAAAAACTGCTTCCGACTCTCGAATAGTAACGCCAGCAACTTGTCGGTCTGATGAATGAGAATTATTGCGATATTTGCAATAGTTTCACTTGAACGGATTTCTATCGCATAACGATAATAGGCCGAGTCATTATGCTCTTTGCAAATCTCTCTTGCACGAATGTGTCGTTCATCCTCCATATTCCACTGTTCAAGACCTCTCACTCGCAAATAATCCTCATAATCGGTAAGCAACTCTTTGAGGCTGGCACGAGCAACATTATAGAGTTTCAATTCAGATTCTATACTTGTAGCCGAAGCGGCATTACCCTCTACGATATTTTGTTTCCCCGAGCGTGCAGCCTGAATCATTTGATCTATTGTGCGGTCGCCCTTTTCGAGGAAATGGAGCGCAAAATAGTAGGTCACATCATAGACACACTCGGCCTTTTGATAGACAATAAGAGTCTTATAATCTCCTTTGGTTGAAAGAAATGTGCTATTTATACTCATAGTTTAGTAGCGCTTTTTACAAAGATAACCCTTCTTATAGTAAATTGCAAACTGCAAGAATAGTTTTCACGAAAATCACAAGGGTCACAAGGGTCACAAGGGTCATAGGACCTTTATGAAGCAGCTCTGGAACCCCTGGAACCCCTGGAACCCCTGGAACCCCTGGAACCCCTGGAACCCCT
>JAGBYS010000234.1 GCA_017628675.1 Tidjanibacter sp. | reverse complement strand
TCCCAGAACAGAACCGTAAATGCGGTCCGTTCACTGGCGTCATCAAAGCGTTGCGTCCAATCAAATCTAATAGTAACAGTACAGTGTTCGCTGTACTAGAACTTGAGGTAGAAGGCGCGGGTGAGGGTGCGATAGTCGGGGGTGAAGTCGCCGTCGGGAGTGTGGATTGTAAGGGTAGTGTGGGCGGTGGCTTGGGGCTCACGGCGATACTCCAGAAGGGCCCTGATAGGCGCCCCCGAGGCCTTCGTCTTCACATCCATTCGGCGGGAGAGGAAGAGGCCGTTTCGCACAGCCGCAAGGGTCATATCGCCCACCAGGTCGCAGGGCAGCACAAGGCTCAGCACCCCATCGGGGGCAAGCAGTCGTGCGGCGGCTCGGGTGAGTTCATCAAAGCTGAGCGTGGTTGTATGGCGGGCATTGGTGCGAGCCTTATCGGGCGAAAGAAGCGAATCCACAAAATAGGGAGGATTGGAGATAATATGGTCGAAAAGTTGCTCCGAAGAGTACTCCTGCACAGGGCTGCAGACCACCTCCACTCGTCCACTCCACTCGGAGCGAGCCACATTCTGGCGTGCATCCTCGGCGCTCTCGGGGTCTATCTCCACGCCCACAATCTCAGCCCCCCACTCTTCGGTGCGTTGTGCGGCCATCAGGGCTATGAGTCCAGTGCCGCAGCCCACATCGAGGATGCGTCTATGGCTGGGCAAAAGGTCGGCCCAGGCACCCAGCAGTACCCCATCCGTTCCCACCTTCATAGCCGAGCGTTGCTGCTCTATGGAAAAGCGCTTAAAACTGAACCCTTTAGACATATTCGATCACACTATTTCATAGCACCATTTATGCCTACTCCGAAGAGTGCATAGTCATACTTCACGGGGTCCAGAGGGTCGGCCTCACGAAGATGAGTCATAACCTCCTCCACGGCCTTCCAGTCGTTCTGGCGGCGCTCCAGGAGCCCCAACTGGCGGGATATATTACCCGAATGGAGGTCGAGGGGCAGATAGAGTGCCGAGGCAGGTATGCGCCTCCACAGGCCGAAATCGACGCCGTGTTTATCCTCGCGCACCATCCACCTAAGGTACATATTTAGTCGCTTGCAAGCGGCCCCTTTAGCAATCGAAGAGATATGTTTTTCGCTGCGCACGGGGTGCGGAAAGTCGAAGAACTCCTCCCTGAAGCGGGCCAAGACGACCTTCATATCGCCCGAGGCCTCATACTCGCTCTGGAACCACTCGCCCAGCGAGCCTCGCCTCTGGCACATACGGCGCAGGGCCCTTACGAAGCACTCCAGATCGGTGCCGTTGAAGGTGCGGTGGACATAACTCCCGAGCGAAGCCAACTCCCCCTCGGAGGCCCCCATCACAAACTCATAGGGCCTACGGTCCAGATAGTCCATCATACGGTTTGCACTCTTGACGATGGCCTTGCGGTTGCCCCAGGCGATGGTGGCTGCCAGCAGACCGCTCACCTCACGGTCGAGTGGCGAGGTGAATGAGTGGGGTATGGATATGGGGTCGGCCTCGATGAAATCGAGGTTGTCGTAGCGGAGATAGAGCTCCTCCAGAAGTTCTCTAAGTTCGGGTGTCACAGCAGTTTCGGCGGGTATAATCTTCCTTTATTTACTCTTGTGGTGTGGTAATCTGACCATCGACAATAGTTATCTTCCTATCGCTCATTGTGGCCAGCGAGTCGTCGTGTGTCACCACCACGACCGTCAGTCCGAGCCTGTCGCGCAACTCAAAGAAGAGGTTGTGAATCTCGGTGCGGTTGTGGCTGTCGAGGTTACCCGAGGGCTCATCGGCAAGCAGAAGTCGTGGCGAGTTGATCAGCGCACGGGCAATGGCCACCCTCTGCTGCTCACCACCCGAGAGTTCGGAGGGTTTGTGAGTCATACGCTCCTTAAGTCCCACGAGCTCCAACAATTCACGCGCCCTTGCCTCCACCTCAGCCTTGGGGCGCGAGGCTATATAGCCGGGTATGCAGACATTCTCCAGAGCCGTAAACTCGGGCAGCAGGTAGTGGAACTGGAACACAAGGCCTATGCGACTGCCCCTAAAGTCGGCCGCCGCATCGCTCGAGAGTCCTGCCACATTGACCCCATCGACCCACACATCGCCCTCGTCGAACTCCGAGAGCGCACCAATAGCGTGGAGGAGTGTGGTCTTACCCGCTCCGCTGGGGCCTACAATGGCCACCACCTCGCCCTCCTGGATGGTGAGCGACACCCCCCTGAGTACCTCAAGGGAGCCGTAGCGTTTGTGGAGATTTTCTATACGGATGATATCGTTTTTCATAGTCGATAGATTTTTTCGTAGAGTGAAATGGTCTGCTTTGCAGCAAGCGTATCGTGGACCCTGAGGATGGAGGCGCCCCTCTCAAGGCAGGCCCAATGGAGTGCCGTTGTGGCCTCGAGTGCCTCGTCGGGCGAAATATCCAGAGCACGACACATAAAACTCTTTCTGGAGATGCCCGCCAGGACGGGATAACCGAGCGAGGTGATGCGCTCCAGAGAGGCAATCAGTGCAAAGTTCTGCTCCTGGGTCTTGGCAAAGCCTATGCCCGGATCGAGGATTATCTCCCCGACACCCTGGGCTGTGAGTATGTCGGCACGACGGGCAAGATGATCCCTCACCTCCTCCACCACATCGCCATAGGCAGTAAGGCTCTGCATCGTCTGTGGCGTACCTCTGGAGTGCATAACCACCATAGGGGCAGCATAGTGGGCCACCACCTCGGCCATCCTGCGATCCCTCTCGCCACCACTCACATCGTTGATGATGACCCTCTCGTAGCGCCTCAAGACGGCCTCAGCCACCTCGCTGCGGAAGGTGTCAATGGAGATGGTCACATCGGGTGCCACGCTCCTCACCTCCGAGGCACCGAGCAGCACCCTCTGACACTCCTCCTCGGGGCTTACATCCTGCGCTCCGGGGCGGGTGGAATAGCCTCCGATGTCGATAATGTCGGCACCCTCACGCATCATCTGCTCCACGCGCGAGCGTATGGCACCCTGCTGCTCCGCCCTGCTGTCGGCAAAGAAGGAGTCGGGGGTGACATTGAGAATGGACATCACCTTGCGATGGGGGCTTATTATCTTCATATCTCGATTGTTCTAATTATCTTGTCGACCTCTCGGGCGATGGGCTCAAGATCTCTGCCGTCGGCCTCGACCACCACATCGGCCCTCGAGCGCATCTCCTTGGCGGGCATCTGGCGGGCTATGCGCTCCTCAACCTGTTCGGGCGTTGCGCCATCACGCGCCACACACCGCCTTACTCTCATCTCCAGCGGTGCATCCACCACCACCGCAAGGTCGTAGTGGCCCACAAGCGGAGAGGTGAACAGCAGCGCACTCTCCAGAATCACATAGTCGCTCGTCTGGCTCTCTGCCCACTCCTCAAAATCGGCCACCACCCTCGGGTGGACTATAGCGTTGAGCCTCTCCAGAACGGCCGGATTGCCAAATGCCACGGCGGCCACAAGCGGGCGGTTGAGCCCTTCGGTTGTGTAGGCCTCGGGGCCAAAGAGTTCCGTGAGCCTCCGGCGCACCACAGCGTCGTGGCTCATAATATGTTTGGCTCTCTGGTCGGAGTCGTAGATGGGCGCACCCGAGATGGCCGCAAGAGCCCTGCAAAAGGTGCTCTTTCCGCTACCGATACCTCCCGTTATGGCCACACGCCTCATACGCCAACTCTTCGTTTTACTCCTCCAGGCAGATATAGGGAAGTGCGCTCACCGAGATAATCTTCAGGTTGGCATTGCGCACAGCGATTGCATTGTGCAGCGACTCGCTGGTCACCTGGTAGGTGTCCGACACACCCTCCACGGGGAGCATCTCCACATCCGTGCGGCGCAGTTTCACCTTTTTGCGTTTGAAGTAGCGGGTCGAGATGATGTTGTGGCCCGTGCCCTCCACCACGCAGGTCACCCTGTGGCGCTCACCCTCAATGGTCACCGAGATGGGGACCTCGGCGGTGTAGGTGTAGGAGAGTTTGCCACTATACCAAAAGATGAACGAGAGGAAGAGCGCAACCAAAAAAGCAGGCGTGATGCGGCGGCGCAACGAGCCCGCAATCTCCTTTCCTCGTTTAAGAATCTGCTGAGTCATATACTTTTGTTTGCTTAGTTCTCTACTGCTGTTAAAGTTGTTTTAGGGACAATCTGATGAGCGACTCCACATCGGCCGTGGGGTTGTCCTTGAGGATTTTTTTGACGGTCTTCTCGCTGACGGCCTTGCCAAAGCCAAGCATTGTGAGGGCCTGAACGGCCTCGGAGCAGGCCTCCGACGAGGAGTTCATACTCTCCAGCACACTACCCTGGGCCACAGCCGTACCCACGCCCACAACTTTGTCCTTGATCTCCACGATGATCTTCTGTGCCGTCTTGAGACCCAGACCCTTGACATTCTTGAGCAGAACGGCATTCTCGGAGGAGATAATATTGGAGAGTTCCGCAGGTGTGTAGGTCGAAAGTATCACACGAGCCGTGCCACCGCCCACGCCCGACACGCCAATGAGCAGTCGGAACAGATCCCTCTCGGTGCGGTCGGCAAAGCCGTAGAGTGTTTCGCTATCCTCGCGGAGAATATGGTGCACATAAACGAGTGCCTCTTCCCTACCCTCGAGTTGCGAGTAGGTCTGAAGGGAGATTGTCACAATATAACCCACGCCGCCACATTCAATGACCGCATAGGTGGGCGTCAGTTCCGCCACAAGTCCTCTTAAGTAGTCGTACATTTTGAGTTTAAAACCGGTTTTTGATGTACAAAAATAATAAAAAGAGGCGAGTTGTCGTTCGTTTCCTACGAAAATTTGTATATTTGTGCCTTAGAAATTCAAAATAAAAAAATTAACCATACGAAACACAATGAAAAAATTTCTCATCGCAGCCGTTGCTCTGGCAATGGGTTTTACCGCTTGTAACAACGCAGGCAAAACTGTAGAGGTTGCCACCGGCGCAGACAGCATCGCAACCACCGGCAAGATTGCCTATTTCTACATCGACCAGGTTGTTGATGCCTACCAGTTCGCCAAAGATAAACAGGCCGATTTCCAGAAGAAATATGACGATGCAACCAAGAAACTCGCCAACACCGAGAAGAGCATCCAGCGCGACCAGACCAACCTCCAGAAGAAGGCTAACGAGCTGCAGGATAAGGTGAACAAAGTGCTCATCACCCAGGCTAACGCACAGGCCGAGATGGAGAAACTCGCTGCCGAGGAGCAGAAGATCAACAAGCGCATCGCCAGCTACCAGACCGAGGCCCAGAAGGTAAGCGCCGAGCTCGCCGAGGAGGAGATGGTCATGACTAATCAGGTTATGCACAACATCACCGAGTTTGTGAAGGGTCTGAATACCGACTACCAGTTCGACATCATCCTTCAGAGCACCACCGTGGGCGGCGCCATCATCAACGCCAACCCCGCACTCGACCTGACGGCCGTTATCATCAAGGGTCTGAACGAGGCCTACACCCCCGAGAGCAAATAGTTTTTTGCCAACATAGAGTCTTGGAAGGCGACTATCCGCAGAGGATAGTCGCCTTTTGTTTGTATTCGCTTTGGGTGAAAAAATTGCTATAATTTTGTTTTAATAATAATAAGGTATACTTTTGCACCGACACTTCACACAAAAGAAATATAAAAACAGATTTTCACACTATGAAAAAACCGACACTCCTTGTTCTGGCAGCGGGTATGGCCTCGCGCTACGGCTCGCTCAAACAGATGGACGGCGTGGGCCCCGCAGGCGAGGCTATCATCGACTACTCCATCTATGACGCAGTTCGTGCTGGCTTCGGCAAGGTCGTTTTCGTCATCCGCAACACCTTCGCCGAGTCCTTCAAGGCAGCCTTCCCTGCCTCGCGCTTCGGCGGTAAAATAGAGGTTGAGTTCGTATATCAGGAGCTCGACAAACTCCCCGAGGGCTTCACTGTGCCCGCCGAGAGGGTGAAACCCTGGGGCACCAACCACGCAATTATGATGGGTGCAGAGGTCATCAATGAGCCCTTTGCGGTGATCAATGCCGACGACTTCTACGGCCGTGACGCCTTCCAGACTATGGCCGACTACCTACGTGGCGTTGGTCCCGAGGAGAGGGGCAACTACTGTATGGTGGGCTACAAACTCGCCAACACCCTCAGCGACTTCGGCACCGTATCGAGGGGCGAGTGCGTGG
>JAGBYS010000233.1 GCA_017628675.1 Tidjanibacter sp. | reverse complement strand
CCCCATCGAGAGTGTTAAAGCCCTCGTAGAGTGCATGCAGGAGTTCGAGAAACTTCACGTTAAATAAGAGAATTAGAACCTAAAATAAACCTTTATAAAAGTCCACCGTATGCCTACGATTGTGCCATACACCTATGAGCATAAAAGAGAGCGTGCTGTGGACTTTTATGGATTAGTAGAACCTATGAAAATTTTAGTTGCAACCGAGAAACCCTTTGCAAAGGCAGCAGTGGAGGCTATTGCAAATGTGGTTAAAGAGGCAGGTATGGAACTCGCCCTGCTGGAAAAATACACCGAGAAAGCACAGCTTTTGGAGGCTGTTGCCGATGCCGATGCGCTGATTGTCCGCAGTGACAAAGTTACCGCCGAGGTTATCGCAGCTGCTCCCCAGTTGAAGATTGTTGTTCGCGCAGGTGCTGGTTACGACAATGTTGATTGCGCTGCCGCTACGGAGCGTGGTATCGTTGTTATGAACACCCCCGGCCAGAACGCAAATGCAGTTGCAGAGCTCGCCCTCGGCCTCATGATTTATATGTCGCGTAACACCTTCAAACCTGGTACGGGTAAGGAGGTTAGCGGCAAGAAACTCGGTATCCACGGCTACGGCAACATCGGTCAGATTGTAGGCCGCTATGGCAAAGCACTCGGTATGGATGTATACGCCCTCTCGCCCTCGATTACCGATATGAGCATCTTCGAGAACAATGGCGTAACCCGCGTTGAGACCGCCGAGGAGCTCTACAAGACTTGCGACTACATCTCGCTCCATATTCCTGCAACTTCCAAGTACCTCAAATCGGTAGACCGCCACCTTCTGGAGAGTATGCCCAAAGGCGCTATCTTGGTGAACACCGCCCGCAAAGAGGTTATCAATGAGGAGGACCTGATGGCTGTTCTGGGCGAGCGTGAGGACCTTAAGTATGCCAGCGATATCGCTGCTGCTTGCCAGGCCGAGCTCGTGGAGAAGTATGGCAACCGCGTATTTGCTACCCCCAAGAAACAGGGTGCAGAGACCGCTGAGGCTAACTACAATGCAGCCAAGGCTGCCGCTATGCAGATTGTTGATTTCTTCGTAAACGGCAACCGCAAATTCCAGGTTAACAAATAAAAGTGCGACTATAAGACTATGGTAAAGATTAAAGCATTTTGCGGCGTACGCCCTCCTCAGGAGCTTGCTCACGAGGTAGCATCGCGCCCCTATGATGTACTCAACTCGGTTGAGGCTAAAGCTGAGGCTGGCCAGAAGAGCCTTCTGCACATCATCAAACCCGAGATCGACTTCGACCCCATCATCGACGAGCACGACGAGGCTGTCTATGCAAAAGCAGTAGACAACTACAAGGCTTGGAAGGAGAAAGGTTGGCTCTTGAAGGAGGAGAAGGAGTGCTACTACATCTACGCACAGACTATGAATGGCAAACGCCAGTATGGTCTTGTTGCTTGCTGCCACTTTGAGGACTACCTCGAGGGCCGCATCAAAAAGCACGAGCTCACCCGCGCCGACAAGGAGGAGGATAGGATGAAACACGTTAGGGCACAGAGCGCTAACCTGGAGCCCGTATTCTTCGCCTACCCCGAGAGGGAGGATATGAACGCTATCGTAAATCGCGTGATTGCCGAGGCTCCCAAGTATGACTTCGTGAGCGAGGATGGCGTTGGTCACACCCTCTGGCTGATTGATGGCGACGAGGATATCAAGAACATCACCGCTATCTTCGAGCAGATTCCCGCTCTGTACGTAGCCGACGGTCACCACCGTACCGCCGCTGCTGCAGGCGTAGGTAAGGAGAGGATGCAGGCTAACCCCAACCACACCGGTGAGGAGGAGTACTGCTACTTCTTGGCTGTTATCTTCCCCGATGCACAGCTCAACATCATTGACTACAACCGCGTAGTGAAAGACCTGAATGGCCTCTCGAAAGAGGAGTTCCTCGCAGCCGTAGAGAAAGACTTTGTTGTGGAGAAGAAGGGCGCAGAGATCTACAAGCCCAATGCTCTTCACAACTTCGGCCTCTATCTCGATGGCGAGTGGTACTCGATGACCGCCAAAGAGGGCACCTACGACGACAGCGACCCCATTGGTGTTCTGGATGTAACCGTTCTTTCGAACCTCGTACTTGACAAGGTACTCGGCATCAAAGACCTCCGTAGGGACAAACGCATCGACTTCGTGGGCGGTATCCGCGGCCTGGGCGAGTTGCAGAAGAGGGTTGACAGTGGCGAGATGAAGGTTGCCTTCGCTCTCTACCCCGTTTCGATGCAGCAGCTCATCGACATCGCCGACAGCGGCAACATTATGCCTCCCAAGACCACTTGGTTTGAGCCCAAGTTGCGCAGCGGTGTTGTGATTCACGAGTTTTAGTGAAACCAAAAGTATACCTATTAATAATTATAACTACTAAACAGTATGGCAAAAATCAAGGGAACAATCGTTGTAGATACCGAGCGCTGCAAAGGCTGCGAGGTATGTGTTGCCTCTTGCCCCTGCGATGTTTTGGCGCTCTCGCCCAATGTCAATGGCAAAGGCTATAACTACGCCCATATGGCAAACCCCGACAACTGCACCGGTTGTGCTAGTTGTGCAATTATTTGCCCGGACACTTGTATCACAGTTTACAGACAAAAATTCGAGTAGCTATGGGAGAAGTTAAATTGATGAAAGGCAACGAAGTTATCGCAGAAGCTGCGATTCGTTGCGGAGCCGATGGCTATTTCGGCTACCCCATTACCCCCCAAAGTGAGGTTATGGAGACACTGATGGAGCGCAAACCCTGGGAGACTACCGGTATGGTGGTTGTTCAGGCAGAGAGCGAGGTGTCGTCGATCAACATGGTTTATGGCGGTGCTGCTTGCGGCAAGAAGGTTATGACTTCTTCGTCGAGCCCCGGTATCAGCCTTATGTGCGAGGGTCTGACCTATCTTGCTGGTGCAGAGCTTCCTTGCGTTGTTGTGAATGTTACTCGTGGTGGCCCAGGTCTTGGTACCATCCAGCCCGCACAGAGCGACTACTTCCAGGCCGTTAAGGGTGGTGGCCACGGAGACTACAAGGTTATCGTTCTGGCTCCCGCTTCGGTACAGGAGATGCACGACTTCGTATTCGATGCATTCGACCTGGCGTTCAAGTATCGTAACCCCGTTATGATTCTTTCGGACGGCGTTATTGGCCAGATGATGGAGAAAGTTGAGCTCGCCGAGCAGCGTCCCCGCTGGACCGACGAGGAGATCGTGAAGATGCACAGCAGCTGGGCTTGTACCGGTAAGACTGCCGACCGCGAGGGCAACATCGTTACCTCTCTGGAGTTGGATCCCTACGCACAGGAGCAGTTCAACTACAAGATTTTCGAGAAGTACGCTCGCTGCGAGCAGGAGGATGTACGCTTCGAGGAGTATATGTGCGACGATGCAGACTACCTTATCGTAGCGTTCGGTTCGTCGGCTCGTATCTGCAAAGCTACCATCGCTCAGGCTCGTGCTGAGGGCTACAAGGTGGGTCTTATCCGTCC
The DNA here is from genome assembly GCA_017628675.1 of Tidjanibacter sp. Classification (GTDB taxonomy): domain Bacteria; phylum Bacteroidota; class Bacteroidia; order Bacteroidales; family Rikenellaceae; genus Tidjanibacter. Next base: position 1,940 of record JAGBYS010000233.1, on the reverse strand, counting down.
CATCACCCTCTGGCCCTTCCCCAGCAAGAAGATTGCTGAGGTTGCCAAGAGGACCAAAGGCGTGCTCGTTGCCGAGTTGAATATGGGTCAGATGGTTGACGATGTTCGTCTCGCAGTTAATGGTGCCGTACCCGTAGAGCACTACGGCCGTACCGGTGGTGCAGTTTACACTCCCGACCAGGTTTACGAGGCACTCAAGAACAAAATCATTAAATAGCAAATCGTTATGGCAGAATATATCGTTGAGAAGACCAAAGAGAATTTGGTATATTCGAAGACTCCCGTCTTGAAAGACAATGTTATGCACTACTGCCCCGGTTGTAGCCACGGTACCATCCACAAACTCATCGCTGAGGTTATCGAGGAGATGGGTGTTCAGGAGAAGACCATTGGTGTTTCGCCCGTAGGTTGCTCGGTATTTGCATACAACTACCTCCACATCGACTGGATTCAGGCAGCCCACGGTCGTGCAGCAGCTGTTGCTACCGCCGCACACAGGCTCTATCCCGAGAAACTCGTCTTCACCTATCAGGGTGACGGTGACTTGGCCGCTATCGGTACCGCCGAGAGCATCCACGTTTGCAACCGTGGTGAGAGCATCGCAGTATTCTATGTAAACAACGCAATCTATGGTATGACCGGTGGTCAGATGTCGCCCAATACCCTTATCGGTATGAAGACCGCTACCTGCCCCTACGGTCGTGATCCTCAGTTGCACGGCTATCCCTACAAGGTTGCCAACTTCGTTTGCCAGCTGCCCGGCGTATGCTATGTAACTCGTCAGAGCGTACACACTCCCGCTGCTGTTCGCAAGGCAAAGAAGGCCATCCGCAAAGCTCTGGAGAACTCGCTCGCAGGCAAAGGTTTGTCGTTCGTTGAGTTCGTAGCTACTTGCAACAGCGGTTGGAAGATGAGCCCCGTTCAGGCAAATAAGTGGATGGAGGAGAACTTGGTTCCCGAGTATCCACTTGGTGATATTAAAGACGAATAAACCCTTAAACAGCAAAGAGATATGAAACAGGAATTGATTATTGCAGGTTTTGGTGGACAGGGTGTCCTCTCGACCGGTAAAATTTTGGCCTACTCGGGTATGTTGCAGGGTTACGAGGTTAGCTGGTTGCCCAGCTATGGTCCCGAGATGCGTGGTGGTACCGCCAATGTAACCGTTGTGGTTAGCGACCAGCCCGTAAGCTCGCCCATCGTACAGATGTGCGATACCATCATTGTGCTGAACCAGCAGAGCTTGGATAAGTTCGAGCAGAATGTTCGCCCCGGTGGTAACCTCATCTACGATACCAATGGTATCACCCACCACCCCACCCGTAAGGACATCAACATCTACACCATCAACGCCACCGAGGAGTGCGCAAAGATGGGTAATGCTCGTCTGTTCAACACGATGATTCTGGGTGGCTACCTGAAGGTGTGCCCCATCGTTGATATGGAGTATGTGAAAGTAGGTTTGAAGAAGTCGCTTCCCGAGCGCGCTTGGAAGACCCTGCCCGCAAACGAGCAGGCTATCGTGCACGGTGGCGAGATCATCACCCTCGTTCACAAAGCCGAGTAAGAGCTATACACAAAGAAAGCAGAGGGGCGATGCAACCGCATCGCCCCTTGTTATATCACCATTTGCCAACGAAGGACTACTCCACTGGCTGATCGTCTTTCCAAGCGCCGTCGAAGATAATCTTGCCGTCGGCACCGTATAGCGTGCCCTTGCCGTGGCTCTTGCCATCACGGAACGCACCCACATACTTGCGGCCATCGGCCCAATGATATGTGCCCTTGCCATTGGGCTTGCCATTATTCCACGCTCCGCAATATACCACTCGGGAGTCAGCATCGTAGAGTATGCCCGTGCCACACTCCACGCCATTATCCCACTCGCCCACATACCGCGAGCCGGACTTGTAGTAGAAGGTGCCCAGGCCGTGGGGCTG
>JAGBYS010000232.1 GCA_017628675.1 Tidjanibacter sp. | reverse complement strand
TTTCCCGCTTCGCGGACCCTCCCCTAACTTAGGGGAGGGATTTTTTATGGGACCTATAAGCCCTATAAGCCCTATAAGCCATATAATCCCTATAAGCCCCATAAGCCCTATAAGACCTTTTGGCCCTTTTGGCCCTTTTAGCCCCTTTGTTAGTTAAAGGAACCCCGCACCCCTTCTTTTTTTGCGCCTCAAAGCGCACAAAAAGAAGGGATGCCTCACGGCAACCCTTCTCCAATCAAACTTCTCTAACACCCAATTCACTGCTGTGTGAGGGTGTCGCGGAGCCAAGCGTCCAAGAATAGCAACTCGGCATCGTCGCATACGACATAGCGTAGCAGTAGCTCCTCGTCCTCACTCACATTGCAGTTTGTCCTCTTCAAATAGTCTATTTCTCCCATAGGCAACTGCTTTTTTGTGGTTATTTGTTTCTCTCTTTCTGGGAGTATAACGCAGCACCCGTGGGCTTTATTGTGATGTTGGGGCGAAAAAAATGTTACTCCAGGGCGATATCCTTCTCCTTGATCATCCTGCGCAGGTTGATCAGCGCATAGCGCATACGGCCCAGGGCGGTGTTGATGCTCACCTCGGTCTGCTCGGATATCTCCTTGAAGGAGAGGCCGTCGTAGTAGCGCAGGCGTACAACCTCCTGCTGCTCATCGGGCAGGTAGGTGATGAGCTTTCGGATGTCGGCCTCGATCTGCTCGCCCACAAGCCTCTCCTCGATGCTCTTCTCGGCGGGGCTTGTCTGTGCGAGGATGTCGTAGCCGGCAGTTGTGGGGGTGATGTTTTTGTTCTGCTTCTCGGCCCTGAAGTGGTCAATAACTTGGTTGTGGGCTATGCGCATAACCCACGATAGGAACTTGCCGTTCTCCTTGTAGCGACCCTCGTCGATGACCCTTACGGCCTTGATGAAGGTCTCCTGATAGATGTCGTCGGCCAGCTGCGCATCTTTGACCATCATACGGATGTAGTCATAGACGCGAGAACTGTGGCGCTCGATGAGTTGTGAGATTGCCTCTTTGTTGCCTGCAAGGTACAGCTCGAGCAACCGCTGGTCGCTCGCACCTTGTGAGATGTTAATCATACTCTTCCTCCTTACTTTAATGTTGGTTCAAGAGTAGATGTTTTCGATAGGCAAAGAGTTTAGTTTTGTGATACTTAAAAGTTATTTTCATCCCTTTGGGCTCCAATTACCCGAAAGGAACTGCGTGCAAGATAGGGATTTTTCCCCTAATTTCCAAATCAAACACGAGTTTTTACCTTGATACCCATCTCTCGGCACGCAGTTCACTCCTTATCGGACAACTATTGTGCCAAATAGAGCGCAACTTTTTTGTCGAAAGTCTAAAGTCTAACGACAACAGACCTCTCCCGAGCTTCGCACACCCTCCCCTAACTTAGGGGAGGAAATAATTATCAACTTTCAACTCTCATTTATTCCCCCTCTAAGTTAGAGGGGGTGCCCAAAGGGCGGGGGCGTGTGTGATTGTCAATTGTCAATTTTCACTTCAGGTGCTCTGCAACTTTCTGGAGGAGTAAGCCTTGGCCGTAGCCCATCCAGCGGTCGATAATCGTGCCCTCGGGAGAGATGAGGGTATAGTTGGGGATGCCTCCCTGGTCGTAGTGGGCATAGATACCTGTCTCTTGTTTGCCGTCGCTCCAGTTGTGCCACGACATTGGGTATTTTTCCGAAGCGGTGCGCCACGCATTGTCTGTGTCGGTGGTGATGCTCACAACCCTCAAGCGGTCTTTGTACTTCTCGGCAATCTCGCCCATTTCTGGCAGGGCCATTATGCAGGGGCCGCACCCGTGGGACCACAAGTCGAGCAGAATATAATAACCGTTCAACTCCGAGAGGGTGTGACGACCACCCTCCAAATCGTAGAACTCGCCATCAATCATCGGCTCGCCAACAGTTGCCTCCTGCGGTGGATAGAGGTTTATTCGTATCTGCTCGGCTGTCGGGTGGTTGAGCCACTTCTCGTCGAGCTCAT
>JAGBYS010000231.1 GCA_017628675.1 Tidjanibacter sp. | reverse complement strand
TCAATTTACCGAGCTGTTAACTCAAACGGTTTCGCCGTAGGTACGCAGTGTGACAGCGGTACGCTTTACGTACGGGCAGTCGGATTCATCGTTTACTTCGACAATGTTGATGCCCTCGTTCATGACGGGAGCTTCACCGATAACTTCGGGTTCGGCGATAGTTTCGCCGCGGAAGTTGCAGATTCTCGCCTTGCCTGTTTCGGGGTAGAAGTCGAGGTAGCCGTTGAAGCCCACAATCAGCACCTTGCGCCCTGCAACATCGCCCTTTTCAGAGAAGGTCACATACTCCTCCAGAGTGAGCCACGCGGGCTTTAGTCCACCGATGGGGGTAAGGCGGTAGTGGGGCCTATTGAAGTCACCCACGAGCCTCATACCCGCCTCTTGGAACATATCTTTGATCTCGGCACTATATCTCTCCAACCTCGCGAGGCCAACGATATTATAGGGGTGCAGAGGTCGCTTTGCAGGGAGTTCCAGGAGTTCCTCATGGCTACCCGACCACATCTCTAGCGAGCCCGAGCAGAAGTGGAGAGCGCTCTTGCCGGCCGAGATGATGGCTACACGACGCCCCGCCCTGGCCAAGCGTATGCCGCTCACCAGACCACCAAGGCCACCGCCTATTATTATCGTTTCGTATCTCATCGTTTATTACTCCTTATCTCTATCCCCCAGGCCACAGATGCCGTCGTAGAACCACTGGGTGAACTGCGCCTCCACGAGCGAGTCGCCCCACGCCACGGGCCTTACACCCCTCCAACGCTCCTCCACAAAGTCGGCCACAAACTCCGTAGCCTGCCGGGTGGTGGTCTTCGTCTTGGCCATAATACCCGCAGCCCTCATTGCACAGATGTGGCCCTGGCAGGTGCCCATACCGATTCGTGTACGCCTTCTGAGGTCATCGAGGTGGGTCACATCCAGACTGCGGATTGCATACTCCACCTCGGCCACCGACACCCTCTCGCACTCACAAACAAGCGCCGAGTCGGCAGCCCTCTGGAAACCTATCTGCTCGGCCATTGTTCCGTGGCGACTCTCGGCTCCACGCTCGCCCGCCCTCTTGGCCACAAACACCCTGCGGCCCCTCTTGGACTCCGCTTTTGCCGAGCTCTTCGAGCCGGGCAGGGGCGTAGTGGCAGTGACACACTCGGCCCTATTGGCGAGTTTCTTACATACAAGGTCGGTGACCCTCTCGGCCATAAGTCTATATGTCATAAGTTTGCCACCCGTGATGGTCACAAAGCCCTCCAGACCATCCCTCTCGGCGTGGTCTATGCAGACAATCCCGCGGCTAATGTTGCGGCACGAGGGGTCGTTGTCGGCCGCCACCAGCGGACGCACACCCGAATAGGCCCTCAGCACTCGCGTAGTGGCAAGCTGTGGGGCAAGTTTGGCGCCACCCTCGAGCAGAATATCTACCTCTCGGGCGGTCACTTCGTTCTTATCTATATCCTCAAAGGGAATTCTCTCGGAGGTGGTGCCGATGAGCGAAATAGTGTTGCCAGGCACCAGAATATCTGCATCGGAGGGTATCCTACAACGATTCAGCACCATATTGTTGACCCTATGGCCAAAGACCAGCAGCGCACCTTTGGAGGGGTACATATTGATCTCCACACCCGCCTTGCGGGCAAGTTCCGCACCCCAGATACCTGCAGCATTGACAACCACACGCGAACGGACCACAAACTCCTCGCCCGTGGTGGTATTCCTCAGCTCCACGCCCACAATCCTAGTCTGCTCACGGACAAAGCCCACTACAGAGTGGTAGGTGAGCACCTCGGCGCCGTGCAATCGTGCATCGAGCACATTGGCGGAGGTGAGCCTAAAGGGGTCAATGGCCGCATCGGGCACCCTCACAGCGCCAATGAGTTCGGGATTAACCGAGGGCTCCAATCGCCTGGCCTCCTCGGGCGAAATCTGCTCCGCCGAGATACCCGCACGCCTACACGCCTGGGTGAACTCCTCCTGATAGCCGAGGTCGTCCTCGGGAAGTGTGATGAAGAGTCCGTCGGTGGGCTCCACGCAGTGGCGAGCGATATGGCGCAGAATCCTATTCTCGGAGATACACTCAGCCGCCGACTCGGAGTCGGTCACAGCATAGCGTGCGCCACTATGCAGCAAGCCGTGGTTGCGGCCCGAGGCACCTGTTGCCAGGTCACCACGCTCGACAAGCAGCACCCTAAGGCCACGCAGGGCGCAGTCGCGTGCAGTACCTGCACCCGTCACGCCACCGCCAATGATGACCACATCATATTCCCTTTTGCGCTGCTCCATTGCCGCTCGTTTTGCTATCTTTTGTTACTCACTCTTCCGCTCCGCCAAGACCAACCAACGACCTTTGGAGCAGATATAATATACAAAGTTACGAATTATTTTTGGTTTCGCTGCTCTTTACAAGAGCAAATATCATACACCACGCCTCAACTGAGCCCAAATTCTTCTTTACTCGCTCCCACCACCCTCTTGCGTGAGCAAAAAATAGAGAGGTGCCAACTCTCCACCGTGGAGAGCCGACACCTCATCATATTTATGGGCAACAATTAATTTGCCAGACCTGCGCCAGCGGCAAGAATGAGAAAGACTCTCTCGCCGAGCTCGGCCAATTTAGCCTGTTCCTCCTGGCTCATAGTAGCCTCGTCGACTCCCTCCTCGCGGAACTCCTCAACAAGACCCTCAAGCTTCATAAATGCCTTCTCCAAGGCCTCGCCATCACGCTTCTCGAGCGCCTTCTCCATCTCCATAACAACGGCCTCATACCTCTCCACGGGGCTTTTAGTTTCGCCACCACAAGAGGCCAACGCAAGACTCATTGCAAAGAGCATCATAAGGGTCAAAATCTTTTTCATAGCGACTTGATGCATTTTATTTAGTAAAAAAACACTCCTATTTTCAAGGCTTTGCGTCCGCTCTTACCTCATCCTTACGAAGACCTCAATGGCCTGATACTCAGCCATACCGAGTGCATCGTAGAGGCGTGCAGTATTCTGCGTTCTATCCTCGGCCCTCTGCCAGAACTCCCTCTTATCGGCACCGGGGAAGGGAACGATATCCTTCTGCGAGAGGTGGCGATAGATGGCGTGACGCTTAGCGATAATCTCCTCGGGGCTCAGAGGCACAGCCATATCTACCATACCGAGATTCCACTCCTGCCAAGCACCACGGTAGAGCCAGATGCTACACTCCTTGTTCCACTCCTCGTCCTTGGTGCGCTCCATAGCCTCAAAGACAGCCTCGGTGCAAAGACGGTGTGTTCCGTGGGGGTCGGTCAAATCGCCCGCAACATAGATCTGGTGGGGCTTAACCTGGTGCAGAAGGTCGATAATGATGTTGATATCGGCATCGGTCAGTTCGCCCTTCTTAATGCCGCCAGTTTCGTAGAAAGGCAGGTTCAAGAAGTGGGCATTGGTCCTATCATTCAGGCCCAGCGAACGGCACGCAGCCCTCGCCTCAGCACGACGGATGGCACCCTTGATGTTCAGCAGAGCACGAGGCTCGGGCTGACCCTTAACTTTCGAGCGGATGATGGCCTGTACCTCGTCGTAGTGGTCACCAAAGCCAAACTCCCTCGAGGTGTCGATATTCTGCAGCACAACATCGTCATACACAGCCACATTGCCCGAGGTTTCGTAGGCAACGTGCACATCGTGGCCGTGCTTAACGAGGCGGTGGAAAGTACCACCCATCGAGATCACATCGTCGTCGGGGTGAGGCGAGAAGATGATGACCCTCTTGGGATAGGGCGACGACTTAACGGGGCGTGTAGAATCGTCGGCATTGGGCTTACCACCGGGCCAACCTGTAATGGTGTGCTGAAGGTCGTTGAAGACCTCAATGTTAATCTGGTCGTAGGTACCCTTAACCTCCAGCAGTTCGCCCAGCGAGTTCTGGATGTAGTCGTCGTTTGTCAGTTTCAAGATGGGCTTACCAACCCTCTCACAGAGCCATACGACAGCCTTGCGCACAAACTTGGGAGTCCAGTCGCACGAGCCTACGAGCCAGGGTGTCTGGCAACGAGTGAGCAGCGAGGCGGCATTGTCGTCGGCAAAGACGGTGATGTTGTGGTGCTCCTGCAAGAGCGATGCGGGCACCTTGGTGGTAGCCTCATCCTCCACAATGGACTTCACAGCCTGAGCCTTATCCTCGCCCCAAGCCATCAGCAGTATCTCCTTGGCTTTGAGCACGGTGCCAATACCGAGGGTGATACCCATACTGGGGGTGTTGCCGTCGCCAAAGAAGAGACTTGTGAGCACCGAACGAGTGTTGTGCGAGAGTTTTACCATACGGGTCTTGCTCCTACTGGTGACATCCACATCGTTGAAGCCAATCTGGCCCTGCTCGCCAATACCCATAACCATCAGGTCAATCTCGCTTGCGGCCTTGTCGTACTCGGCGCAATAGTTGCCCAACTCATCCTTGCCCACCTCGGCATTGATAAGGTGCACATTCTCGGGCAGGATGTCGATATGGTTAATAAGTTCCTCGTGGATGCTGTAGTTGCGGCTCTGCTGCTCCTTGGGGGTGATGGGATAGAACTCGTCGAGCGAGTAGACAGCCACCCTGCGGAAGCTCACCAGACCCTTGTCGCAACGAGCAGCAAGCTCACGATAGAGGCCCACGGGGGTGCGACCCGTAGCCAAACCCAGCGCAAAGGTCTTGCCCTCTGCGGCCGACTTGCAAAACTCATTAATGGCGGCAACAACCCTATCGGCAATATTCTGAACGGCCTCCACATCGGTGGGGAAAACCTTGGTGGGAATCTTCTCAAAGCGATGGATGATGTCGTAAGGGGTCTCGCTCTCTCTCAAACCGCCATCGGCGGGTAATTGTGTTCTGGAAATCATAGTATTTTATAGTTTGTTATTTGTATTTACTTCTCTAACTAACCCTCAAAGTTAAGAATTAAAATAGGATTTAG